>JACCUS010000362.1 GCA_013811715.1 Nocardioidaceae bacterium | reverse complement strand
TCACGGCGTTGGACGAGAAGGACGGCGGCGGCGAGGACCAGAGCCGTGACGCTGGCCAGTTGCACCGACGGTGCGGCGGCGAACAACGGGTCGTGGTGGCGGACGAGCCCGCGTACGACGACGGCGACCCACAGGAGGGTCATCGTGACGGCGGCGACGTGCGGGGCGAGCCGGGTGGACAGGGCCAGCGTGCCCACGGTCAGGGCGAGAGCCGGCACGAGCCAGGCCATCGCCGTCCAGGCGCTCACGGGAAGGAACACAGCCGCGACCGTGGCCGGGAGCAGGCTGCTGCCGACGACCACGGCTGTGCGGATCGCCAGCAGGCGGACCGACGAGTGGGGGGTGCTCGCGACGATCTCGTGGGCGGGGTCGGTGGCGGGGCCGAAGGCGAGGGCCACGCCCGCGACGGGGAGCACGGGCGCGAGCAGCAGGAAGGCCGCGGCGGCCTGGGCGGATGTCTGGGCGGCGAGGAGGGCGAGCACGAGTACGACGGTGGTCCCGGCGAGCCAGGAGACTCGGAGCGAGGGGGTCACCGCGACCAGCCGGGCTGTCGCCTCGTCGACGCCGACGTGACGCAGTGCCCGTTCGAGCAGGCCTGTCCGGGGGGCCTCCACCCGCTCCACGATCTCCTCCCAGACACGGTCGAGCCGGTCCGCCGGCACGGCGGGCCGCAACAGCCCGCGACAGGCGGAGCACTGGAGCAGGTGCTGCTCCATCGAGGCCGCCAGCACGCTGCCGACGCGGCCCTCGACATACCTCCCGGCCAGCTCCTCGTCGAAGTGCCATTCGGTGTGAGTCATGCGAGCTCCTTCCGCAGGGCGCGACGCGCGCGCATCATCCGTGTCTTGACCGTGCCCGCAGGAAGGCCGAGAAGTCGCGCGGCCTCGCGGGTGGTGAGACCGTCGAGCACGGTGGCCTGCACCACGGTGCGCAGCTCCGGGGAGAGCCGGCCCAGCGCGCCGGCCAGGTCACCGTGCTCGATCCCGACCAGCACCTGGTCCTCGGCGGACTCCCGGGTGGTGAGGTCGGTGGCCAGATCGTCGAGCGGGTACGACGCCGGTGGTCGCCGACGGAACGCATCGACCAGCCGGCGGATGGCGATCGCCCACATCCACGCCGCGACCTCCCCCTGCCCGCTGTAGCGTCCGGAGCCCTTCCAGACCGAGAAGAACGTGTCCTGGAGGACCTCGTCGACGACCGTCGGGTCCGCGCACCGGCGGCCCAGCCGGACCGTGATCCAGGCGGCGTGCCGGCGGTACAGCAGCTCCAGGGCCGCCGTACTGCCGTCGGCGACGGCAGCGAGCAGCTCGCCGTCGGTGCTGAACTCGTCCATGTCGGGCCTTGTCGTGTGATGCTCAGAAACCCACGGTCAGGCACGCCAGGCGGGCGCCCGCGACCCCGGAGTCGGTCGGGCCGGTGTGGGTGTGCTCCACATGGATGATGACGGAGTTCGCGCGCCGTTGGGGGGAGAACTGCCAAGGAACCTTGGTCTGGGCGACCCCGGTGCCGTCTGCGTCGGTCACCAGGTCGAGCCAGATCTCGTTGGTCGGGTTCGCGTAGGCCGGATCCGTCGACGGCTGCACCGGGTCAGGCTCGTTCTGAAAGTGCGGACCGGCGCTCGCACCGGTGGTTCCGCAGGCGTTGGTGTGGGCGTGGGCGCCGTACTCGGTGTTCGCCGCCATCCCCCATACGTGCAGGGTGACGATCGAGTCCCCGGCGGCGGTGTACACCGCTTGGACCCGGGCCCGGGCGCCTTCGGGCACGGCTGCGGTGTCGTAGCGGACGAGCTCGCCCTCAGCTCGGACGCGGTCAGCACCGGCGATGGCCGGCGAGGCCACGAACAGGCCGATCGCGGAGACGAACGTGATGACGGGGACGACAGGAAGGTGACGCTTGATGACCCAGTGACGCATGGCGGACTCCTCGGGTTAGGTTCTGTTCTCACCCCTCTTGTCGCACGAAGGTCACCGAACGGTTCACGGCGGCATTGTCCGCAGACCGAGCGCACCCTGCCGCAGACGGTTTGCAGCATATGTCTCCACGCTGTGCCATGATGCGAGACGTTGTTGGGTTGGGAAGTGGCGTGCGAAGCATCGGCGTGAGGCAGAGGATCGATAGAGCTGAGACCAGAACACCGTGGCAGATCTTCACCCCTACGGTCAGGTACGTGGTACCCCTCTATCAGCGCCCCTACGTTTGGAACAAGGAGAAGCAGTGGCAGCCCATCCTCTCGTTATGAGAGAACCTGTCCAAGATCCTTGATACACCCCACGCCTCCAAGTCGGTCGTACGTAGAATTGTTGCTCTCGCACTGCTGCAAGGCCGAGATGGTGAGTGTGTTCATCGCGCACTCTCGCGGCCATCATTCGTCTGGTCCTGCGGCCAGCTCGACAGGATGGGCGCCGGTCGGGCTCAAGAAGAGCAA
>JACCUS010000335.1 GCA_013811715.1 Nocardioidaceae bacterium | reverse complement strand
GCGCAGCCGCTGCCGCCGGCTCGCCCCCCGCCTGGCCGCTGTCGCGAAGTCACGCCCGGCCTCGGCGTGGGCTGCACGCTCACGCAGCCCGTCGCGCATCACGTTCTCCAGCTGATCGTCATTCATCGTCATCCTCCCGCTGCTCGATCTGCTTCCTGAGAGCCGCCAGGGCGCGGTGGATGTGGGAGCGGGCGGTCGACTCGGGGCACTGCAGCACGGCCGCGATCTCGCGGTAGCTCAGGTCCTCGTAGAACCTGAGTACGACGGCGGCGCGCTGCCGCGTCGGGAGCGACGCGGTGAGCTGCCAAACCGCATCGACCTCGGAGACCGAGGCGATCGGGTCGCCTGCCGGGTCGACGCCACGTACTTCCGCCACCGGCGACTCGCGTCTGCTGAACCGGCGCCACCACGACACGTGGGCGTTGACGATCATCCGGCGCACGTACGCGTCGGGATCGGCCATCCGGCGTACCCTCGACCAGTGCTCACACGCCTTCGTGAGCGCCGACTGCAGCGCCTCCTCGGCCGCGTCCTGGCTGCCGGTCATCAGGTAGGCGAACCGCAGCAGGTCCGCCGCACGCGCGGCCACCCACCCGTCGAAGTCGCCGACCGGCACGGGCATGTCGGCACCCGTGAGGTCGGTGTCGTCGCCAGCCACCCCTACATCCATGCACAACAAACGTCGCCTGGCCTGGTTTCGTTGCACTCCGGCCGGGGACAAGGTCCGCGGCCGGAGTGTGCTTAGCGCGCCGGCGTACGTCTTGCGCCGGCTGGTCGAATACGACGGCGTTGCGCCGACATCGGCTGGCGCAGCCGCCACCGATCCCAAGCCCCGCACACTTCACAACCTTGGGCGTCGCCGATGCGACAGAGTGACTGTGCCCTGGGGTTCCACCCAGAGGCAAGGTAGCCTGCATACGTGGAGGTTGCGGATGCCGCTCGCAAGCACGGCGTCACGGACTCCGAAATGGAACACGCCGTGCGCAACGCTCTTCGTGTGCTCAACCAAGGTGATCGTGACCTCTACATCGGCGCCGACCGTTCCGGGCGGCTTTTCGAGGTGGTGATCATCGACGACAACGGCCAGCCGGTGGCCATCCACGCGATGGCTCTACGTCGCAAGTTCTATGACCAACTCTGACCCGCACCAGGATCCAGGTGATGACATGCCACGCACTCGTGAACAACTGCAACAGGCCGCCGATGACGCCGAGCGCTGGCTCGATTCGCTCGACCCGACCGCCATCGCGTCACCGGATGCCGACGCGACGTACTTGCGGCGCATCGGAGCCGCGGTTTCCGCCGCTGCCGCAAGCCAGGCTGAACTCGCCGACTCCGTCGCCGCTGCACGGGACCACGGACACACCTGGACTCAGATCGCCACCATGCTCGGGACCAGCCGCCAGGCCGCCCAAGAGCGGTACGGCAAACCGGCAAACCGTCCATGAGTCGTCCGCCCGACCGTTCCGCGGCCGGAGCGCCAACGGCCGGAGCTACGCCGGGACGGCACTGTCAGAACCGCGCCACTTATCGCTGAGGGTCGCGCGGGCGCACCTCGAGGACGCGGAAACCCTTCGCCGAAGCCAGCCGGTCGCAGCGGTACCCCTGCTCGCCGATCCAGCGCTGCAGCGAGTCCGCGCCGAGGTTCTTGCCGACCACCAGCACCGCCCGACCGTCCGGCGCCAGCCGGGGCAGCCACATCGACAGCAGCTCGTGCAGCGCCGGCTTGCCGATCCGGATCGGCGGGTTCGACCAGATCTCGTCGAAGACCAGCCCATCGGGCACCTGTTCGGGAAGCGCCGGAGTCACCCTGTCGGCCAGGCCGAGCGCGGCGGCGTTATCGGACGTCAGCCGCAGCGCCCGCTCGTTCAGGTCGACCGCCCAGACCAAAGACGTGGGTACGGCGCTCGCGAGCGCGCAGCCGATGACGCCGTACCCGCAGCCGAGGTCCAGAAACGTGCCCGGCTCCACCGGCGGGGGCGTCGCACGGAACAGCACCGACGTCCCGATGTCGAGCCGCCCGTGAGCGAACACCCCCGAGGCCGACTGCAGCCGCAGCTCACGGCCCCAGACACCGGCCACCACTGTGACTCGCTTCTCGGCGGAGCCCGGGTCCGCGGAGAAGTAGTGGTCGCTCATGGCGGCGTCCGTACGGCGCGGGCGGCCGCGGCACGAGCGGCGAGCTGCTCGGCCGGTGGATAGCCCACCTCTTCGAGCGTCAACCCTCGCGGCGGAGCAACCACCACCCGCGGGTCGCGGACACCGCCGTCCAAGACGGCGCGAGGCCACTCCACCTGCTGCCGCCCCTCACCGACAGCCAGCAGACACCCGACCACAGAGCGCACCATGTGGTGGCAGAACGCGTCCGCCACCACCCGGGCCGTGAGCAGATCACCGTCCCGCGTCCAGCGGACCTCGCGCAGCGTGCGGATCGTGGTGGCGCCCTCGCGCTGCTTGCAGAAGGCGGCGAAGTCGCGCTCCCCGAGCAGCTCGACCGCCGCCGCGTTCATCGCGTCGGCGTCGAGGCGGTGCCGCCAGCCCAGCACGACTCGGCGCTGCAGCGGGTCGGCGCCGGCCGAGTCGTCGCACACCCGGTAGGCGTAGCGCCGCCAGATCGCGGCGAAACGGGCGTCGAAGCCGTCGGGGGCAGCCGCGACTCGACGTACCCGGACATCGTCGGGAAGCATCCTCGCCAACCGGTGCGCCAACTGCTCGGTCCCGCCCAACACGTCCAGCCCCGTCGATGACACGTCTGCGTGGCAGACCTGCCCTCGCGCGTGCACACCGGCGTCGGTGCGGCCGGCCACAGTCAGCCGGGTCTCGCGGAGCCGCAAGATCGTGGCGAGCGCCGCCTCCAAGGTGTCTTGCACGGTACGTCGCCCCGGCTGGCTCGCCCAGCCGGAGAAGTCCGTCCCGTCGTACGCGACGTCGAGACGGAGCCGCACCGTCTCACCAACGCCCGCCACCGCCATGCCCGCCATTCTCCCCGACCCTGATCCAGTTGACGGACGAGGTGGATCCCACGCTGCTGGGCGTAGGTTTGGGAGCAGGTCTCACCGAACGTGTTAGGAGCCGACATGGCAGACAAGGCAGC
>JACCUS010000315.1 GCA_013811715.1 Nocardioidaceae bacterium | reverse complement strand
CGCCTTTCGCCTGTCGGCGTGGGACAGCACCGAGTACGCCTCGGAGATCGACTTGAAGCGTTCCTCGGCGGCGGCGTCGCCCGGCCTGGAGTCCGGGTGGTTGTTGCGCGCGAGCTTGCGATAGGCCCTCTTCACCTCGTCGGTCGAGGCGCCCTTCGGCACCCCGAGGACCTCGTAGAAGTCTTTCGTCGCCCAGTCGGCCGGACTCACCCGCGCACCTCTCTTCTTCCGGTTACTGGCTGCCTTCGCCGTCATCGCCCTGGGGGCCGGCTTCGCCTTCGTTGCCACGTGGGTCACCGTCGCCGTCGCCGGCCACTTCGCTGCCCTGCATGTCGTACGACGTCGCGGCGGCCACCGGCTGCGTCTCCGGCTCCGCCACGGCGACGCGAGCGGGCCGCACGACCCGGTCATGGAGCCGGTAGCCGACCTGCACGATCGCCTGGCACACCGGGCCTGGCACGTCGTCGGAGTAGGTGTGCATGAGCGCTTCATGGACCCGGGGGTCGAAGCCGTCGCCCACCTCACCGAACCGCACGAGGCCCAGCCCGGAGAGGGTGCGTTCGAGCGACTCGGCGACGGCTTTGAAGCCACCAGTGAGCTCGCCGTGCTCGCGGGCCCGGCCGATGTCGTCGAGGACCGGCAGGAGCGCGGTGAGCACCGAGGCGCTCGCCGACTCGCGCACCCCCTCGCGGTCTCGGTCGACCCGACGCTTGTAGTTGACGTACTCCGCCTGCAGCCGCTGTAGGTCGGCTGTTCGCTCGGCGAGCGCCACCTCGACCTCGGACGGGCCGGCGGCCTCGGGGCCCGGTGCCTCGACCGGTGATGGCTCTGCGGCAGTCCGGGATGGCGCCGCGGCCGGCTGCGGCACTCGCACCTCACCGGTCTCCGGGTCGATGCGCCGCTTGTCGACGAACCGCATCCCTTCGGACTCCTGGGGTTCGAAGGTCACCGGGCCTCACCCTCCGACTTGGAGCCGCTGCTCTCGTCCTCGTCGACGATCTCGGCGTCGACCACGTCCTCATCAGCAGCGTCGGAGCCCTGAGCAGAACCCTGGGCGCCTTGCCCGGCCCCAGCCGTGGCGTCGCCAGCAGCGCCGTCAGGCCCACTCGCCTGCGCGGCCGCCTCATACATCGCAGACCCCATTTTCTGGCTGGACGTCGCGAGCTTCGCGGCAGCGGTGGAGATCACCTCGGTGTCGTCGCCTTCGAGGGCCTTCTTGACCTCGGTGATGTCGGTCTCGACCTCGGTCTTGACGTCGTCGGGCACCTTGTCGGAGTTCTCGCTCAGGAACTTCTCGGTCGAGTACACAGCCGAGTCTGCCTGGTTGCGGATCTCGACGGCTTCGCGGCGCTGGCGGTCCTCCTCGGCGTACTTCTCCGCGTCGGAGACCATCCGGTCGATGTCCTCCTTCGACAGGGCAGAGCCGCTGGTGATGGTCATCGACTGCTCGCGTCCGGTGCCGCGATCCATGGCGGACACGTGCACGATGCCGTTGGCGTCGATGTCGAAGGTGACCTCGATCTGCGGGACCCCGCGCGGCGCGGGTGGCAGGCCGGTGAGCTCGAAGTTGCCGAGCAGTTGGTTGTGCGCCGCCATTTCGCGCTCGCCCTGGTAGACCTGGATCATCACCGAGGGCTGGTTGTCGTCGGCGGTGCTGAACACCTCCGAGCGTTTGGTGGGGATCGTGGTGTTGCGCTCGATGAGCCTGGTCATCACGCCGCCCTTGGTCTCGATGCCGAGACTCAGGGGCGTGACGTCCAGCAGCAGCACGTCCTTGACCTCGCCCTTGAGCACGCCCGCCTGCAGGGCGGCGCCCACCGCGACGACCTCGTCGGGGTTGACGCCCTTGTTGGGCTCCTTGCCGTTGGTGAGCTCCTTGACCACCTCCGTGACGGCCGGCATCCGGGTCGACCCGCCGACCAGGATCACGTGGTCGATCCGCTCGACGTTGATGCCGGCGTCCTTGATGACCTGGGCGAACGGCTTCTTGGTGCGGTCGAGAAGGTCGGTGGTGATCTTCTGAAACTCGCTGCGGGTGAGCTTCTCCTCGAAGTGGAGAGGCCCGGTCTGGCTGAGCGTGATGTAGGGCAGGTGAATCGCGGTCTCCGAGGACGAGGACAGCTCGATCTTCGCCTTCTCGGCGGCCTCCTGGAGGCGCTGCCGGGCGATCTTGTCGGCACCGAGATCGGTGCCGTGCGCGTTCTTGAACCGCTCGACCATCCAGTCGACGATCCGGGTGTCCCAGTCGTCACCACCGAGGTGGTTGTCGCCGCTGGTGGCCTTGACCTCGACCACGCCCTCACCGATCTCGAGCAGTGACACGTCGAAGGTGCCGCCGCCGAGGTCGAAGACGAGGATCGTCTGGTCGGACTCCTTGTCGAGCCCGTAGGCGAGCGCGGCCGCGGTGGGCTCGTTGACGATGCGCTGCACGTTGAGGCCGGCGATCTCGCCTGCCTCCTTGGTCGCCTGGCGTTGCGCGTCGTTGAAGTACGCCGGCACGGTGATCACCGCGTCCGTCACCGGCTCACCGAGGTAGGACTCGGCGTCGCGCTTGAGCTTCTGCAGCACGAACGCCGAGATCTGCTGGGCGGTGAACTTCTTGTCGTCGATCGCCCGGTTCCAGTCGGTGCCCATCTCGCGCTTCACCGAGCGGATGGTGCGGTCGACATTGGTGACGGCCTGCCGCTTGGCGACCTCACCGACGAGCACTTCGCCGTTCTTGGCGAAGGCCACGACCGAGGGGGTCGTGCGGCCACCCTCGGCGTTTGAGATGACGGTGGGCTCGCCACCCTCGAGGACAGCAACGACGGAGTTCGTCGTGCCAAGGTCAATACCGACGGCACGTGCCATGGTGGTGGAAACCTTTCTAGGAGGACTACGTTGTTTCTCGGAGGACTACGTTGTGCACGGTCAAGTCTTACCTTCGCCGCGCGCCGATCTCAAGAATATTGAGTCGATCAGACTCAAGGCTAACGCTGTCCTCAACCAGCCATGCGGCCGGGATCTTCCGACTGCCGCCGGCGACCGACTGTGACGTTGCTCACAGCAGCGGTCCAGAGCCGTCAGGCCAGCAGCTTGGCCAACAGGACTCGAAGGTCGTTGTCGCCGTCCTCACCCAGCTGAGCGACCATGCGGGCGTGGACGCCACCGAGCGCCTCGCGCGCCTTGGCGAGGCGGCCACGTCCGGCCTCAGTCAACGTCAGGTCGAGCAGTCGGCGATCGTCGGTGTTGCGTGAGCGCGACACATATCCGAGCGACTCGAGGTCGCCGAGGAAACCGAGGACCGCGGGCGACGAGACTCCCAAGGCGGCTGCCAGGTGACTCTGCGAGCACGGCTCCTCTCGGGCGATCGTCATCAAGACGCCGAAGTCCCGCGGGTGCAGGCCGAGCGGCTCAAGCGCCTGCGCTGCCCACCCTCGCACCCGATGGTGGGAGTGGGTGATCAGGTAGCCGGCTCGGTCGGTCAGTGACGTGACGGTCAGTGCCGGGTCATCGACCAGCAGTTCGCACAGCCAGCCCTTGAGCCGAGCCACCTCTTCGGGCGTAAGCCCGGCTGTCAGCTCGGCCTCGCCCTTGTCGAGATCGATATTGAGTTCGACCAGTGCTTCGTCACCCACCTCGGTGAGCTTCAAAGCGTAGGAGCGACGGTCGCCCAGGTTCCGCTCGCGGACCACCCAGCCCTTGGCCTCGAGCCCGTCCACGAGCTTGACGATCAGCGACCGGTTGACGTGGGTCACCTCACCCAGCGCCCGCTGCGACATGGATCCCTGCTCGGCGAGGATCGACAGGATCGAGACCTCGCGGATGTGCGCGTCCGCTGGGATGCACGCCTGGGCTTCGCCGACGGACTTGACGTATGCGAGGCGTAGCAGGTAGCCGGTGTACTTCTGCAGTGCAGGCGACGGCGGCGCGTTCATGCTTCCACCTCCTCGGCGTCGCTGCGGTCGGTCGGTCGGGGTTAACCCCGAGTCTACTCATGGTTTCACCTGATTGATCATTAACTCTATTGACGATCATCTCGTCGGTGAGTACCTTCGCACCAGAGGACAAGCCAAGCCCAGCGTTGCCCCCACTGTTCCCGTTCCATCTCACCTCAACCAAGGAGTCGCCGTGGAGCGTCTTGCTCGGCTCGTCATGCACCACCGTCGCATCGTCAGCGCCTTCTGGGTGGTGCTCTTCCTCGGCGGAATGTTCTCCGCCAGCCAGCTCAGTGACCGGCTGTCGCTCGACTTCTCGTTGCCGGGTCAGCCGGGCGACGACGCCGAAAATCAGCTCATCGAAACCTACGGCGTCAGCACCTTCGACACCTACGTCGCGATCGTCACGGTTCCTGAAGGCGAGACCGTCCAGGAGAACCAGGACGCCGTCACGGAGGTCTTCGACGCCGCCGTGACGGCCGTACAGGAAGACGCCACCCTGGCAGCCACGCAGGAGGTGCAACTGCGCGTCGTCACTTTCGACAGCACCGGCGATGAGGGGTTCATCACCGACGACGGGCGGACGACGTTCGCCCTCTTGCAGGCTCCGATCCCGGTCGCGTTCGGCCCCTACATCGAGGCTCCCCTCGAGCCGGCGCTCGAAGAGGCAGCCCAGAGCCGAGGGTTCGAGAGCGGTCTGACGTCGTACGGGTTGCTTGCGACCGGTGGCGACACCGAAGGCCCGAGCGTTCTGGTCGAGACGCTGCTGGCTGCGGCCGGAGCACTCCTGGTCTTGCTCTTCGTGTACGCGTCGTTCCTGGCGCTGCTCCCGCTGCTGATCGCGGCGGTGTCCATCCTGACGACGTTCATGCTCGTGCTCGGGCTGACTACCTTCAGCGACGTCAGCGTCATCGTCCAGTTCCTGATCGCCCTGATCGGACTCGGGGTGGCGATCGACTACTCGCTGCTCCTGGTGTCGCGTTGGCGTGAGGAGCGAGCGCACGGGCGCGACAACGAGGAAGCCGTCATCGTCGCGATGAAGACGGCTGGGCACGCAGTGTTCGCCTCCGGAGTGACCGTGGCCATCAGCCTGGTGGCCCTCCTCGTCGTCCCCGTCCCGTTCCTTCGCAGCATGGGAGTCGGCGGCATGTTGATCCCGCTCGTGTCCGTGTCGGTTGTGCTCACCCTGCTGCCGGCCCTGTTGTCCAGCATTGGTCCCCGCATCGACTACCCGCGCATCCGCCACGAAGGCAAGGCATCGCGCGGCTGGTCAGCGTGGGCGCGAGTCATCGTCGCGCACCGCTTCGTCGCCACCGCAGCGGCACTGGTGATGCTCGCACTCCTCATCATCCCGGTGTTCAGTCTCAAGATCGGCCAGTCGGGCCTCGAGTCGCAGGCGCGAAGTGGCCCGCGATACGAGGCCTTGGAGACCCTGCGCGACGGCGGTGTCGGAGGTGGGATCCTCACCCCCGTCGAGGTACTGGT
>JACCUS010000307.1 GCA_013811715.1 Nocardioidaceae bacterium | reverse complement strand
AACTCGCCCGGCTGCTCAGTCATCTCCAATAGCCGGTCCCAGGTGCGCTGGTCGACCTCGCCGGTCGTGGGGATGGCCCGCTTGGTCTGGAACCCCGTCACCGCTGCGGTCGTCACCTCGCCGTAGTAGCCGGTGACTCGCTCGTCGAACCAGGCGATCTGGGCCAGCCGGGCCTGAAGGTCGCGCACGTCCTTCCCGTCGTCTTCTGGCCCGATGATCGTCGGTCCCGGCACCAAGATGTTGTGCATCTCGTTGTACGTCGGCATCCGCGTCATTCCCAGCAAGCGCTGCCAGGTACGCCGGTCGACCTCGCCAGTCGACGGAAGCCCACGCTTGACCTGGAAACCGGTCACGGCCTCGACCGTCGGTTCGCCGTACTGCCCGGTGATGTCGCCGTAGTACCAGAGGATCTGCTTGAGCCTCCCCTGCAGCTCCCGCACCTTCGTGCCCGAGTCTTGGGCCGCGATCAGCGGTGGCGGGGGCGGGGGCGGGGCTGTGCGGGTGGTCTCGACCGGGGTGCTGGGCGGCTCGCTCTCGGTCGTCGGGCCGTCCGGGGCGCCTGGACTTTCTGGGCTCTCCGTGGTGGACGACGGAGTGGCCGTGGCGGGCTCTGGGGTCGCGACGTCCGGGGTCTGCGACGTCCGGGTCGGCCTTGGGCCGGCACCCCCGGCTGGGACTGTCTCCGAGCCAGCGAACTGGCTCGCGGCGTACGCGCCGCCACTGACCACAGTGGCCGTTACCACGACGGCGGCGACTGCGGCTTTGGCGCGGCTTGCTCGTTTCACGTCACTCCCTGGCCTTCGACTTCTCCGCCTTTGTGGCGCGCTGCACCATTACCGCACGCCAAATTGTTCCGCGTCAACTGTCTCATCGCCGCAGCGCATGGCACTGTGGCGCTTCCTTGCAGGGGAATAGAGAGTAGACGCGGCTGGCTGCCAACCCGAGCAGAACTCGCCGGCCAGGCTCGTAAGGTGCGTCACAGGGCGTCCGAAACTCCCGGGCCGTAACTTCCGACCCTGGCGGGGTGCCGGCCCCGCCCTTCGAATCGTCGCACCCAGCCTGCCGAGGACATCAGACGCTGGCGTCACCGTGACCGCCTGAGCATCGCATCGTTGGCGGCCGTCTACGCTGGCGGGCCATGGAGACCGTCAGTCGGCACGTCCGAAGACCCACACTCACCGACCTCGACCGTGCGCGGGTGGTGGTGCGCGACCACCTGCCGCCGACCCCGGTGAGCCTGCCGGCCGTCCCCGATGACGCGGGCATCGCGCTGAAGCTCGAGACGCTGCAACCCACCGGGGCGTTCAAGGTGCGCGGTGCATTCGCGGCGCTGGCCGCTATCGAGCCCGGACGAGAGGTGGTGACCGCCTCGGCGGGCAATCACGGCCTCGGCGTCGCGTTCGCCGCCGCCCGGCTCGGCCGCAAGGCGACGGTTGTCACGGCCAAGAACGCCTCCCCGGCCAAGGTCGGCGCGATTTGCCGGTTCGGGATCGAGCTGGTCCAGGTCGGCGACTCCTACGACGCGGCCGAAGAGCATGCGCTGGAGCTGGCCAGCCAAGGCGCCTACTATCTCTCCCCCTACAACGATCCGGACGTCATCGCGGGACAGGGCACCGTCGGCCCCGAGCTCGCCGAGCAGATCGGCGGCCCGCTCACCGTCGTCTGCGGGGTCGGCGGCGGTGGGCTGGCCTCCGGGCTGGGGCTGTGGGCGTCGACTTGCGACGACGTACAGGTCGTCGGGGTGGAGGTCGAGGTGTCGACGGCCGTCTCGGCCGCGGTGGCCGCGGGCGGGCAGGTGCCGGTCGAGGTGGGTGACACCCTGGCCGACGGGATGGCGGGCAACATCGAGCCCGGCTCGGTGACCGTCGACATGGTCGCCAGGTACGTCGACCGGCTCGTCACGGTGAGCGAGGCCGAGATCCGCGCCGCGCTGCGCTGGCTCGCCTTTCACCGCGGCGTGGTCGCGGAAGGGGCGGGCGCCGCGCCGGTGGCCGCGGCGCTGGCCGGGAAGGTCTCCGACCACGGCCAGGTGGTGGCGGTGGTGACGGGGCGCAACATCGCCGCGCCCGTTCTCGCCGAGGTGCTCGCGGGCACCGACTGACTCGGCACGTCTGACCACAGCCAGAATCGCTCCGAGCATCCTCGCCGAATGCCCTCCGCGCTTGACAATCGGGCGTACGATCACATCGACAGCAGCGCTGTGAACTCCTCTCGGGTAGGTCAGCAA
>JACCUS010000283.1 GCA_013811715.1 Nocardioidaceae bacterium | reverse complement strand
CAGGTGACGTCTGCTGTGCTGCCTCCGCTCGGCGCGGTCGAGCAGGTCGCCGCCACCCCCGCGGCCCTGAAACGGTTCCTGCACGGCCTGCCGGGCGTCGACCAGGTGGGCTGTGAGCTCCGGGCGGCGACGCTGTCCACGCGTTCGATCAAGACCTCGGCCAAGGCGTACGCCCTCGACCTGGCGATCTCGATGATCGACCTGACCACACTCGAGGGCCAAGACACCGCAGGGAAGGTGCGGGCGCTGTGCTCGAAGGGCCAGCGCCCCGACCCGGCAGACGCCTCCTGCCCGCAGGTGGCCGCGATCTGCGTCTACCCCGACATGGTCCACACAGCACGTACGGCGCTCGGCGGTTCCGCGATCCACGTTGCCTCGGTCGCCAGCGCCTTCCCGTCCGGGCGTTCCAGCCTTGCGATCAAGCTGCAGGACACCAAGGACGCGGTCGCGGCCGGCGCCGACGAGATCGACATGGTCATCGACCGAGGGGCCTTCCTCTCCGGCGACTATCCGCGGGTCTTCGACGAGATCGTCGCGGTCAAGGAGGCCGCTGACGGTGCGCATCTGAAGGTCATCTTGGAGACCGGCGAACTCATGACGTACGACAACGTACGTCGGGCTTCGTGGCTGGCCATGACCGCCGGCGCCGACTTCATCAAGACCAGCACCGGCAAGGTGACACCGGCCGCGACGATGCCCGTGACGCTGGTCATGCTCGAGGCGGCCCGGGACTACCGCGAGACGTCCGGCCGCCAGGTGGGGGTCAAGGCCGCAGGCGGCATCTCCACGGCCAAGGACGCGATCAGGTACCTGGTCATGGTCAACGAGACCGCCGGCGACGACTGGCTCAGCCCCGAGTGGTTCCGCTTCGGTGCCTCGCGGCTGCTCAACGACCTGCTCATGCAGCGCACCAAGCTCGCCACCGGCCGATACTCCGGCCCCGACTACTTCACGCTCGACTAGCACCAACCGAAGGCGACCACCTATGGCATTCGATTACGCCCCGGCCCCGGAGTCACGCTCCCTCGTCGACCTGCGGTCGTCGTACGGGCTGTTCATCGACGGCGCCTTCGTCGACGGGAGCGGCCCCTCGTTCAAGTCCGTCAGCCCGGCGACCGAAGAGGTGCTCGCGGAGGTCACCGAGGCGAACGCGACCGATGTCGACCGGGCCGTCAAGGCCGCCCGGCGCGCCTACACCCGCACGTGGTCGAAGATGCCGGGGGCCGAGCGCGCCAAGTACCTGTACCGGATCGCCCGCATCCTGCAGGAGCGAGCCCGCGAGCTGGCGGTGCTGGAGTCGCTCGACAACGGCAAGCCGATCCGCGAGTCCCGCGACGTCGACGTACCGCTCGTCGCCGCCCACTTCTTCTACTACGCGGGTTGGGCAGACAAGCTTGAGTACGCACAGCCACAAGGCAGGCGCGGCGGCCGCCCCCCGCAGCCGCTGGGGGTCGCGGGACAGGTGATCCCGTGGAACTTTCCGCTGCTGATGCTCGCCTGGAAGATCGCCCCCGCGCTCGCCTGCGGCAACACCGTCGTGCTGAAGCCCGCCGAGACGACGTCGCTGACCGCGTTACTGTTCGCCGAGATCTGCCAGCAGGCCGACCTGCCGCCGGGCGTCGTCAACATCGTCACCGGCGCCGGCGAGACGGGGCGGGCCATCGTGGCCCACCCCGACGTCGACAAGGTCGCGTTCACCGGGTCGACCGAGGTCGGCAAGGCCATCGCCCGCACCGTCGCGGGCACGGACAAGTTGGTCACCCTCGAGCTCGGCGGCAAGGCGGCGAACATCGTCTTCGACGACGCGCCGGTCGACCAGGCCGTTGAGGGCATCGTCAATGGCATCTTCTTCAACCAGGGCCACGTCTGCTGCGCTGGCTCGCGACTGCTGGTGCAGGAGAGCGTGTACGACGAGGTGCTGGCCCGCCTCAAGCGGCGGATGAGCACCCTGCGGGTGGGCGACCCGCTCGACAAGAACACCGACGTCGGGGCGATCAACTCCTCCGAGCAGCTCGCCAAGATCCGCGAGCTGTCCGAGGTCGGCGAGTCCGAGGGGGCCGAGCGCTGGTCGCCTCCTTGCGAGCTGCCCGACCGCGGCTTCTGGTTCGCCCCGACCATCTTCACCGGCGTCACCCAGGCGCACCGGATCGCGCGTGAGGAGATCTTCGGGCCGGTGCTGTCGGTGCTGACGTTCCGTACCCCGGCCGAGGCGGTCGAGAAGGCCAACAACACCCCGTTCGGGCTGTCTGCCGGAGTGTGGACCGACAAGGGCTCACGCATCCTGTGGATGGCGAACCAGCTGCGCGCCGGCGTGGTCTGGGCCAACACGTTCAACCGCTTCGACCCGACCAGCCCGTTCGGCGGTTACAAGGAGTCCGGCTACGGCCGCGAGGGCGGTCGCCACGGCCTGGAGGCATACCTTGCCCACGACTAAGACCTCTGCTTCGGGTGCTCGCCTCGACGTGCGGAAGACCTACAAGCTCTACATCGGTGGCGCGTTCCCGCGCAGCGAGTCCGGGCGCTCCTACGTCGTCGAGGACACGTCGGGCCGGTTCCTCGCGAACGCCGCCCACGCCTCGCGCAAGGACGCGCGGGACGCGGTCGCCGCCGCCCGGAAGGCGTTCCCCGGCTGGGCGGCCAAGACGCCGTACAACCGGGGCCAGGTGGTCTACCGGGTCGCGGAGGTGCTCGAGGGGCGGCGTGAGCAGTTCGTCGACGAGGTGCGGCGCAGCGAGGGGATCACCAGACGTCGGGCCGAGGCGGCCGTCGACCGCTCCGTCGACAGGCTCGTCTGGTACGCCGGCTGGGCCGACAAGGTGGCACAGGTCGTCGGCAGCACCAACCCCGTCGCCGGGCCCTACTTCGACTTCTCGGTGCCCGAGCCCACCGGGGTGGTGGCGGTGCTGGCGCCCCAGCGGTCGTCGCTGCTCGGGCTGGTCAGCGTCCTCGCCCCGGTCGTCGTCACCGGGAACACCTGCGTGGTGACGTCGTCCTTCGAGCGGCCGCTGCCTGCCATCACACTCTCGGAGGTGCTGGCCACCTCCGACGTGCCGGGTGGTGTGGTCAACGTCCTCACCGGCCGGGTCGGCGACACCGCCCCGTGGCTCGCCTCGCACATGGACGTCAACGCCATCGACCTCGTCGGCGCCGCCGGCGACACCGACCACGCCCGCGAGCTAGAGCTCGCGGCGGCCGACAACCTCAAACGCGTAATCCGCGCCCCCGACGCCGAGCCGGACTGGACGGCCGACCCCGGACTGGGCCGGCTCACCGCGTTCTTGGAGACCAAGACCGTCTGGCATCCCATCGGCATCTAACCCACCCCTCCCTTTCCCGCGCGAGGGGTCGCAAACGCATGCCCGAGGAGTCGCAAACGCACCCGCGAGAGGTCGCAAGTGCACGCGCGAAGGGTCGCAAACGCACCCGCGAGGAGTCACAAACTGGTGAGACGCGAGTCAGATCCGCTGGCGCACTGGCCGGACCGAGTGCCGTTGTACGGCGATGGCGATCGGCTGCTGGTGGTCTACACCGGCACCGAGAGCGCCCGTACCGGAAGGCGCTGGGCCGACGGGGTGTGGCGACCCGCTTCAACCCCGATCGCCGCGGCGCGCGACGCCGCCCTCGACGTGTTCGCCGGTTGGCTGGTCTCCACGGCTGATCTCGCCCTCGCGAACGAGCTGATCGCAGCAGGTGCGACCCAGCTGCGGCACGCTCACGTGATGAGCCACGACCTCGTCGCCGCCCACCCGGTCACCACCGACTCACGGCTGCGAATCGAGCCGCTCGGCCCCGCACAGGTCGACCGCCACGCCCATCGGCTCGGTGAGCTCAGCTTCGCCGCCTACCCACCCGGTCATCCCGATCATCAGCAGGACACCGAACAGTCCGCCCGGTCGCAGATGCACGCGATCGCCCGAGGCGAGGTGCTCGGCCCGATGATGGCTGAGTCGAGAGTTGCGTTGGCCAAGGGCCAGATCATCGGCGCCTGCTTGGTCGTCGACCGGCCAGGCAAGCCGTCTCAAGGCGGGCCATGGATAGTCGAGCTCTTCCGTGACCCGTCCTCGCCGGCGAAGGGGGTCGGCCGGTCGTTGCTCTCCGCCGTACTCACGGCAGCGCGAGATCGGGCACTGCCGGGCCTCTCGTTGGCGGTGAGCCACGACAACGCGCGCGCCAACCAGCTGTACCTGGGGCTGGGCTTCACCGGCGTGGCCGAGAGCTGGACGCTCGACCTGCCCTCCTGACCGTCGACGAACGCCGCTCAGGGCGGATCGCGGTCTTTCGAAAGCGCGGGCGCGGTCACTCCTCGGGCACTAGCATCTGTGCCCTGCGAAGCCGTCGACCATCTCGCATCGAAGGAGAGTGCTCGTGCGAGTTCTTCACGCCGTGGCCGCCGTCACCGCGCTGCTCGTCACGGGTTGCGGCGGCGCGGACGACATCGCCGCCAGCCTTCCGCGTCGCCCGATGACACCACCCAGACCGGCCCGGCCTCGCCGCCGCCCGAGCCGTCTGCGCCGGATACCAGCAGGAGCACGACGGGCGCCGCGCCCGCTGACGACGGCGCGGCGATCGAGAATGTCGGCGCCCTCACCGCGGGATCGTCAGGGCGGCGTAGCCGGGCTTGATCACACGCTCGATCAGGTCGAGCCGCTCGTCGAACGGCAAGAAGGCGCTCTTCATCGCGTTCACCGTGAACCAGCGCATGTCGATGAAGTTGTAGCCGAACGCCTCCGCCAGGAGCTCCATCTCCCGGCTCATCGTGGTGCCGCTCATCAGCCGGTTGTCGGTGTTGACCGTCACTCGGAAGCGCAGCCTCGTCAGCAACCCGATCGGATGCTCGCCGATCGAGTCGGCGGCGCCGGTCTGCAGGTTCGACGACGGGCACATCTCCAGCGGCACCCGCCGGTCGCGGACGTACGCCGCCAACCGCCCCAGCCGCACCCGGTCGAGCTCGGCCGTGATGTCGTCCACGATCCGCACCCCGTGGCCGAGCCGTTCGGCGCCACACCACTGCAGCGCCTCCCAGATCGACGGCAGCCCGAACGCCTCCCCCGCGTGGATCGTGAAGTGCGCGTTCTCGCGCTGGAGGTACTCGAAGGCGTTGAGGTGGCGGGTCGGCGGGTAACCCGCCTCCGCGCCGGCGATGTCGAAGCCGCATACGCCAACCTCCCGGTGCCGCACGGCCAGCCGGGCGATCTCCCGTGAGTTGGCGGCCTGCCGCAGTGCCGTCAGCAGCTGCCGTACGACGATGTGCTGGCCGCGGAAGGCGGCGGTCGCCGTACCCTCGTCGAACCCCTGCTGCACCGCCTCGACCACCTCGTCGAGGGTCAGTCCCGCGGTGAGGTGCTGTTCGGGGGCGTAGCGGACCTCGGCGTACACCACCCCGTCCGCGACGAGGTCCTCCACGCACTCCGCGGCCACCCGCCGCAGATCCTCAGCGCGCTGCATGACCGCGACGGTGTGGGCGAACGTCTCCAGGTACCGCTCCAAGGTGCCCGAGCTGGCCGACTCGACGAACCACCGGTCGAGGCCCTCGGCGCCGGCAACCGGCAGCGCGTGCCCCACCTCGGCGGCGAGCTCGACCACGGTCGCAGCCCGCAGCCCGCCGTCGAGATGGTCGTGCAGCAGCGCCTTCGGTGCATCGACGAAGCGGTGGTCGGTGGCCTGATGCATGCGGTTATCCTCCCAGGTGACCTTGTCCGGC
>JACCUS010000269.1 GCA_013811715.1 Nocardioidaceae bacterium | reverse complement strand
TCCTCGTCGATCGGCCGTGAGGCGTCGGAGATATCCGTCTTGCCGTCGCAGAAGGCTTCGAAGCCACCGCTCGTGCCGGATTGCCCGACCGTGACGCTGACGTCGGGGGCTTCCTCGGCGAACAGCTCAGCAGCCGCGTTGCTCAGCGGGAACACGGTCGAAGAGCCATCGACCCTGACTTGACCGCTGACGTCCGCGCCGGCGCCGCTTCCGCCGGCATCGTCGCCACAGGAGGCAAGAAGTAAGGCGAGTGCTGCGGATACGATGGCTGCCGTCTGGAGGCGGGAGGTGCTCTTCACTGCGGTCCCTTCATGGGTGGTTGTCTCGAAGCGTCTGCTTCTGACATGGGTATGGCGATCCTGGATCGGACATGGCTGACGTTAGGGAAGGCACGTGAATCGACGCGTCGTGGAAGGTTAACGACGGATGAACTGTTCCCATCGTGCAGGTCACTGGGTGGGGATAAAGAGACCTACGTCACGTTAACGACAGTGGGCGGTCGTCGATGTGCACGTCGGCCACCACGGTGAGGCGGGGGTTCGCCGGGTCGCCGGCCGAGACGTCGCCGGACTCCCAGCGGATGCGCAGTCTCGGGCCGTCTGTCTCCAAGGTGGCGATGTTGTTGTCGAACCAGGGGCCCTGGATGTTCTTCCACCGAAACGGCGGGTCGGGCACCTTCGCCGAGCGGCAGGCCATCGACCCCAGCGGCGCGGCGACGGCGTACGCCGAGAAGGCCATCACGTAGCGGACTGAGTGTGGAAGCGGGTTCCTGATCGGCGAGCAGACCGCCTGCAGGACACGGCTGCCGCTGGACCTCTCGACCTCGGAGACGTAGGAGTGGTGCACGTCGCCGGACAGGAAAGTCACCGTCGCCGGGGCCCGCCCCCGCTTGCCGTCCGCCACCTCGATCACCATCTCGGCGACCCTCGAGAACCCCTCCTGGAAAGCGGCCCAGTGCTCGAGGTCGATCGCCTTGCGCAGCTTCTCGCCCCAGCCGGCGGCCCGTTCTCCCCAGCCGCCCGACGCGACCGCCTCGCTCCACGCCTCGAGGTAGTGCAGGCCATGAGACAGCAGGAACGGCAGCGATGTGCCGATGAAGACGTGGGAGAAGTCACCCCGAAGCTTCTCGTCGAACCACTGCATCTCGGAGTCGTCGAGGATGGACCGCTTGTCGGGCTGCAGCACTCTGGCAGCCCGAGAGTCCACCACGATCAGCCGCTTGTCGCCGAGGTCGCGCGCGAAGCTCCACCGGTAGCAGTCAGGGTGCTCGTCGGCGCGCTCGACCAGATCGTCGAGGAAGTCGCTGATGTCGGCCTCGCCGCCCGCGGCCTGCGCATCGCGGATGTGCTGCCAGACCTGGTCGTCAGCACGCTCGGTCGGGGAGAGGTTGCCGAGGTGCTGGTAGACCCAGTACGACGCCAGGCCGCCGACGATCCGGTCCCGCCACCACTCCAGCGCCGCCACCTCCTGCCGCCACGTCAACGACGTGTTCCAGTCGTCGCGGATGTCGTGGTCGTCGAAGATCATCGAGCTCGGCAACGTCGACAGCAGCCAGCGGTTCGCCTGGTCGCTCCAGGCGAGGTTGTACAGGTGGGCGTACTCCTCGTAGTCCTTCAGCTCCTCGCCGGGCGGGTCGTCGAGACCGCGCCGGGCCATGATGAACTCCCGCATCCGCTCGGATGTCTCGTCGGCGTACACCTGGTCACCGAGGAACACCACCAGGTCGGGCCACTTGTCGGCATCGCCGGACGCCATGTGCAGCGCGTAGGCCCGCATGGCGTCGATGCCGTGGCTGCGATTCCCCGCCGCGTCGTGGGGGACGCTAGTCCGGCACGACCCGAAGAGCATCCGCAGCTCCTTGCCCGGGTCGAAGGTCGCGATCCGGCTCGGCGGGTACGGCGAGTCCGCGGGCGGCCACACCCCGACGCCGTCGATGTCGACGGTGTACTCCTGGATCGTCGCCGGCTCGAGCCGGTCGACCTCGACGAGCGCGTAGTGGTGCTCGTGCACCGCGAACGTCCGCGCCGTCCACGAGCGGCCGCCGGAGTGCACGGTGACCGCTCCGGGCTGGGCCGACTCCACCCAGATCGCCGCGGATGTCTCGTCGACGTAGCGCAGCAGCGGGCCGAGGACCAACCGATCATCTGTCACGGGGTCATTTCTACACTGTGCGGCGGCACCCGGCACCGCCACAGCCGAATCAGCCGTGGTGCTCGTGCGGAGCCGAGGGCGGCGACCCCGCCTCGTCGCCGGGCCTCACAACCACGAACTGCCCCATCATGCCGGAGTCCTCATGGGCCAACAGGTGGCAGTGGAACATATACGGCCAGTCCGGGTCGGCGTAGTCGGAGAACGCCATCACCAGTCGCGCCGTCTCACCGGGCCGCAGCAAGACGGTGTCCTTCCAGCCGGCCAACGACGGCGAAGGCTCTGCGCCGGCGATGTCGATTATCTGGAACTGCACGTCGTGGACGTGGAAGCTGTGCGGCTGGCCGTCGTCGTTCGTGATCCTCCACTCCTCGGTCGTGCCGAGCGCAACCGTCTCGTCGATCCGTTCCATGTCCGTGTTGGTGCCGTTGATCTGGGTGCCGGACAGGCTGAACTCGCGGGTGGCGGCCGCCGCCGCGGGGTCGAGCTCTGGCACGTCGACGAGGCGGCCCGGGCGCGGCGGCGACTGGCGCAGCCTCCCGGCGGCAGCAGCAGCCTGTCGGTCTGGTGAGGTGCCTCGAGCAGCCCGCCGTCGCTGGCCACCATCGCGAAGGTGCGGTCGTAGTCGAACCCGAAGTTGTAGATCCGGG
>JACCUS010000267.1 GCA_013811715.1 Nocardioidaceae bacterium | reverse complement strand
GGCACGAGGCCCGGTTGACTTAGCCGGCACAGCTCATCACGAAGCCCTACCGGATTGGGTAGACCACCGCGGTGGCCCCGTCGACCTCGGCGACGCCGACCTTGCTGCCCGGCTCGATGTTCACGGTCTCGTCGAGTGTCCGGGCGGACCAGACCTCGCCGCCCAGCTTGATCCGGCCGGTGTACGACGTCACCCGCTCCAGTACGAGGCCGCTCTTGCCGATCAGCGCCTCACCGCCGTGCTTCAGCGTCGGGCCTGCATGCAGACGGCGTACGATGCTCGGGCGCACGAAGGCCAGCAGCGCGACCGCCACCGCGACCGCGGACAGCACCTGTACGGCGAGCCCGAAGCCGAGGGCCGCCATCAGCATGCCGGCGGCAGCGCCGACGGCCATCATCAGCAGGCTCATGTCGAGTGTGGCCAGCTCGGCGCCAGCCAACAGCAGCGCCACGATCAGCCAAGTCTGCCAATCGTGTTCGCTGAGCCAATCCATGGCCACGACCCTAGCCCACGGTGGGGCCGGTCAGCGGCCTGGGCGGCAGGCGTCAGCGGCGATGCGCGGCGAGCCGGCGCCGGGCGCTGTACCGGCCGTCGACGTGGTCGAGCCGAAGCGGCATCCCGAACGTCTGTGCCAGCACAGTCTCGGTCAACGTGAACTCCACCGGCCCCGCAGCGACAACCTCTCCGCGGCGCAGCAGGAGAACGTGGGTGAACCCGGGCGGGATCTCCTCGACGTGATGGCTGACGAGCACCGTCGTCGGCGCCGCCTCGTCCATCGCCAGCACCGACAAGGTGCTCACCAGGTCCTCGCGCCCGCCGAGGTCGAGCCCCGCGGCGGGCTCGTCCAGCAGCAGCAGTTCCGGATCGGTCATCAGGGCTCGGGCGATCTGCACCCGCTTTCGCTCCCCCTCGCTGAGGGTCCCGAAGGTGCGATCGCGCAGGTGGCGGACTCCGAGTTCGCCCAGCAGCCGATGGGAGCGGTCGTGGTCGAGGTCGTCGTACCGCTCACGCCATCGCCCGAGCACGGCGTACGACGCCGAGACGACGACGTCGCTGACCCGCTCGTCTCGCGGGATCCGGTCGGCCAACGCCGCGCTGGTCAGCCCGATCCGCGGCCGCAGCTCGAAGACGTCGACGGTTCCCACGACCTCACCCAGGACCCCCACCAGTCCCTCGCTGGGATGAACGTGGGTGCTCAGCACCTGCAGCAGGGTGGTCTTCCCCGCCCCGTTGGGACCGATCACCACCCACCGCTCGTCCTCCTCGACGGTCCACGAGACGCCGCTCAGGAGTCGGTTGCCGTTCCTGACCACCGAGACGTCAGCAAGCTCTACGACCGGGGCCATCGTGCTCCTCGCCGGGATGGGGACTGCCGGGACAAACCTTCTTGCCCGTGCATGTTACGGCTTCCCTCCTCGTAGGCTGCTCCTGTGTACGTCGTCCCCGCCTCGGCTCGCGTGGCCTGCTGGCTGAATGCCTGGCTGGGTGGTCGCGAGAGCGCGGACGCGGTGATCACCGGGCTGACGGAAGGTCAGCCCCACATGGGGTTCAGCAACTTCGGCGCCAGCCGATCACTGTCCGCCGCCTTCTTGCTGGGCGAGCTTCGTCAGCAGGGAGTACATCGGGTGAGCGCCGCCCTGCCAGCCCCTGGAGACCTGGTCGGGCTAGGTGGCCCCTCGACCTTCAACACGGAGGCGCTCGATGTCGGCGAAGCGGTGCTCCTGCACGGACCAGACGTCGGCTTCATCCCCTCCCGAGTTGGTCCGTCGACCCAATGGGTCGGCGCGACCGCCGCCCCCCCGACGTACCTCCCCGACATCGCCACCGCAGACCAAGAGCTCCGGCTGGCGCTGGTCGACGCCGCCCGCGACCTCGCCGAGCTCGATGTGGCCTCGTGGAACCCCGAAGTCGCCGACGCTCTGATGAACCTGCGCGCGCCGACCGAGCTCGACGCCCCGATGGCGTTCGTCTCGCCCTCGGCAGCCCGGACCGCGCTCGCCGGTCTGCGCTCCCAGCGGATCGTCGAGCTGGCCTTCCGCGACGACGGCGGAACCGTCTCGTCCAGCCAGGCGGCGATGCGGCGCACCGCGTTGACGCCGCTGGCGAGGGCGTCCCGCGCGGCCGTCGTCGCCGCCTGCTCGTCGGTCGACGGCCGCTAGCGTGTTGACGTGCCACCAGACGACGAGTTCGCCACGGCGGCAGCCATGACAGCGCCGGCCACGAACAACCTGCCGACGCTGCTCATCACGGTGATGGGCAGGGACCGCCCCGGCGTGACCGCGGCAATGTTCGGCGCGTTGTCCGGCTTCGCGGTCGAGGTCCTCGACGTCGAACAGGTCGTCGTCCGGGGCCGACTGATCCTCGCCATCTTGGTCACCGCCCCGCGTGAGGTCGCCAAACTGAGCACGGCAGCCAAGAGCACCGCCGCCACGCTCGGCATGGACCTCGAGATCGCACGCGGCGAGGGCGACAACAATCCGCGGCGCGAGGGCCGGGCACACGTCACCGTGCTCGGGCACCCGCTCGTACCCAAGGCCGTGGCAGCCATCACCGGCCGGGTCGCCGACACCGGGGCGAACATCGACCGCATCATCCGGATGGCCCGCTATCCCGTCACCGCGATCGAGTTCCATGTCTCCGGCACGGACCTCCACGGGCTCCGCGCGGTACTCGCACGGGAAGCGGTCGAGCAACGGGTCGACGTCGCCGTGCAGAATGTGGGCCTGTTGCGGCACGGCCGCCGCCTGCTCGTGATGGACGTCGACTCCACCCTCGTCCAGGGGGAGGCGATCGACATGTTGGCGACTCGAGCAGGGGTCGGCGGCCAGGTGGCGGCCATCACCGCCGCGGCGATGCGCGGAGAGCTCGACTTCGAGGCGGCGCTTCGGCAGCGCGTCGCCCTGCTCGCAGGCCTCGATGTCGCCGTCCTGGGCGAGGTGTACGGCGAGATGCGGCTCGCTCCAGGAGCACGCACCCTGGTCCGCACGCTGAAACGCCTCGGGTACCGGCTCGCCATCGTGAGCGGGAGCTTCACCCAGCTTACCGACCGGCTCGCCAGGGATCTCGACATCGACTACGCCCAGGCGAACGAGCTGGAGGTGGTGGACGGGAGGCTCACCGGCCGCATCGTGGGGCCGATCGTCGACCGCGCCGGCAAGGCCGAGGCGCTTCGCAGCTTCGCTGCCGACTCGTCGGTCACGATGGACCGCACCATCGCGATCGGCGACGGCGCCAACG
>JACCUS010000199.1 GCA_013811715.1 Nocardioidaceae bacterium | reverse complement strand
ACCGCTCGCAAGATCGGAGTCGAGGAGGAGCTGATGCTCGTCGACCCCGACACCGGGACCTTGCTGGCGGTGTCGCATCGCGCCCTGGCTGCTCAGCGAGACGACGACGGGGAATCTCGAACCTCCGGCCAGTTCGGCGCCCAGGCGGGCTTGGAGCAGGAGCTGTTCTTGCAGCAGGTCGAGACAGGTACAGCGCCCTGCGCCGAGATCTCCGACCTCAAGAACGACCTAGTCGCCTGTCGACGCCGAGCTGCCCAGTCGGCATCCCGCGCCGGGGCCGACCTGGTCGCCGTCGGCACGCCCGTGCTTGCCGATCTGAGCCAGCGCGTCACCCCCAAGCCACGGTACGAGCGGATCGTGCACGAGTACGGGGTGATTGGGCGGGAGGCTGCCGTGTGCGGGATGCACGTCCATGTCGACGTCCACAGCCGAGAGGAAGGGGTAGCCGTCCTCGACGGACTCCGCCCCTGGCTTCCGGTGTTGCGGGCACTGAGCGTCAACTCCCCGTACTGGCACGGAGAAGACTCCGGATATGCCAGCTGGCGTTCGCAGGTCTGGGGACGTTGGCCGGCCGCCGGCCCAGCTGAGCCCTTCGGTGACCTGGCGACGTACGAGAAACACGCCGGGGCGCTTATTGCGAGCGGCGCGGCCCTCGATCACGGGATGTTGTACTTCGACGCCCGGCTCTCGCAGACCTATCCCACAGTCGAGATTCGCGTCTTCGACGCGACCACCGAGATCGACGACATCGTCTTGATGGGTGCTCTCAGCCGAGGTCTGGTCGAGACCGTGGTCGCGGGACATCAGGAGGTGCCGGCTTGGCGCAGCGATCTGCTGCGAGCGGCGCACTGGAAGGCGTCGCGATACGGCATCGCCGACCAACTTCTGCACCCGTTGACTCAACGGCCTGCCCCGGCGTGGCGCGTGATCGAGGACACCGTCGCGTACGCCGGCAACGCGTTGGGCTCGACGGGGGACACCCAGTGGTTGGTCGACGCCTGCGAGCGGCTTCTCGCGCGTGGCTCGGGCGCGGCGCGGCAACGTGTCGTCGCGGAGTCGTCTGGAGCCCTCGACTCTGTTGTGACCGATCTCCGCGAACGCTTCGCCGCCACCTGGTCGGCGGCCTCCTGACAGCATGAGCGCGACCCAGGCGCTCACCCATCGGGATTCGTCTGCGATTTCGAGGGGGTTTCGTGGCCGGTCGCCTCAGACGGATGTTGAGCGGGAGCGTTCGTCTGCGGCTTCGAGGGGGTTGCGCGGTGGGTGGCCGCAGACGAATCCAGAGTGGAAACCGCCGCGCCCAGGCTGAGACGCTCGGCGAGCCACCCGCGGGTGACCTCGGCGTACCAGGTCTGGTGGTCGCGCAGATGAGGCGAGTGGGGCGGAACCGGCTGTTGGCGGCGGTCGCTGAAGTAGAGCCACAGCAGCGCGAGCAGCGCGTCGACCGAGCGTGGGTCGACCTCCCGGGTCAGGGGATGCGCGGCGAGGATGGCGTCGCAGTCGTGCCCGTCGCCCCGGGCAGACAACAAGACGCACACCAGATCGATCCACGGCGCGGCGCGCGAGACCGAGTTCCAGTCGCAGATCCACACATCTTCCGCGGCGTCGATGAGGATGTTGTCGTCGCGCAGGTCGAGATGTTGGCAGCTGTTCCCGGCGCAGCGCTCTACCGACTCGCCCGCCAGCGCTTCAACGGTCTGAAGCCAGCCGCCATCGCCGGCACGAGTCCGGGCGCTTGCGATCCAGTCCGGGTAGTCGGCGAAGTCGTCGGAGAACCTGGCGAGGCCGAGTTCGGCGGGTGGGTCTGCCAGCACCGGCGCAATCGCCGCGAGCTTGTCGAGCACCAACTGGAGCTGGTGGCGTCGCCACGGTCTGCGGGGAGGCGCCCCGTCGACGTACTCGAAGCCGAGGATCATCCAGCGTTCGGAACCGATCTGCACGTCGTGATGCCACAGCAGCCGAGGCGACCCGACCTCGGGAAGTAGGAGGAGCTTGCGCGCCTCCTCGCGGTAGGCGTCGCTGAGCGCCCAGCCATGCAGGGCGTCGTCGGCGCTGGACGCCGCCTTGACGAAGACGCGCGAGCCGTCGGCGAGTTCGAGCCGGGATGCGAAGCCGGGGGTGAAGCCGGTGCCTGCCGACCAGCCGCTCAGCACCTCACAACCCGCTGCCGACCTGATGGCTCGGCGCGCCTCGGCCGGGAGCCGGTCCCAAGCCGGGCGCCTGGCGGTGGCCCGGACCGGGATGGCGACGCCATCGTTGGTGCTGACACGGTCGTGCTGCCAGTCCGCACCTGCGACATCGGGCGCGCTCGATGAGCTCGAGGGGGAGTCCGCCGGGTCGGTCGCCGTCATGCGAGTTGATTCTCGCGCAGTCTCCCGGTCGGGGCCAGCCGATTACCCGTCGGCTCATTCGCACCGACCGCCTGCGCGGGCTCAGCGGACTGGGAGGCCCGCTGGCGGACGTGGGATGATGGAGCGGCGCTGGTACGACGTACCGCGCCGACGTAAGGCTCGCCGAAGCGAACACGCAGCCTCGATGGGCCATGCAGCCCGTCTCAGCCACCAACCCGAGAGTCGTCAGTGCCCAAGCCATCCGAGTCGACCCCGCAGCCAGGCGCCACCGACCCGTCGATCATCCGCAACTTCTGCATCATCGCCCACATCGACCACGGCAAGTCCACGCTAGCCGACCGGATGCTGCAGCTGACCGGCGTCGTCGTCGGCCGCACCATGCGCGCGCAGTACCTGGACCGGATGGACATCGAGCGTGAGCGCGGCATCACGATCAA
>JACCUS010000176.1 GCA_013811715.1 Nocardioidaceae bacterium | reverse complement strand
GCCCGAGCTCGACCCGCCGGCGGCGGAGCCGGTCCAGCTCGGTGCCGGGTGTGGCGTCCGCGAGCGTGGCACGAGCCAGACCGGAGGCCTCCCAGCCCGCCCGCAGCAGCCGCGAGGCGACCCGCTCCTGGCATGCCCGGTGCGCCTTGTGCTGGAACGTGACCCGCAACTCGGTCAACTCGTCGTCGGCGAGACCGGGGAAGGACCCGGAGAACCCGCGCCCACCGGCGACACCGGCGTTGATCTCGTCCGACGCGAAGTGGTCGAGGAGTCGGACCGCCGTCGTCGCAACCCCCGGGACGCCGACGACGGCGTCGTACGCGTCGGCGACCATCAGGTAGGCGAAGTTCGGGGCGCAGAAGTACGTCGGCAGCCGCAGCTCCACCGTCGCGACTCCACCGTCGACGGTGATGCCCTGCACGAAGCCGAGGTCGGTGATCGACTCGTCGAGTTCCGGGTCGCGCACCTCTCGCAGCGCCTCGTGCACTGCCTCGGCCGTCGGGGCCGACGTCACGGAGCCACCGGCACCGGCTCCGCTCCCACGGCGGCCGCTGACTCGGGCTCTCGCAAGTCGGCCGGGACGTCGATGTCGTAGAGCTTCGCGGCGTTCAGGCCGAGGATCTTCCTCTTCACGGCCGTCGACAGCTCCGGGTACTCGTCGAGGTCGGCCGGGTAGCCGAAGTCGACGAACCGTTCGATCAGCCAGGCGGGTGTCCAGATCGCGTAGTCGCTCGCGAACGTGATCCGGTCCTCGCCGATCCAGTAGAGCAGCTCGCCGATGATCTGCCCGAAGTAGCGCGGCCGGGAGTGGATGAAGGGCATCGCGACCGCCAGACCGCCGTACACGTTGGGCTCTTGCGTCGCGATCCAGCAGAAGTCCTCGAGCCGCGGCAGGCCCACGTGCTCGACGATGAAGTTCAGCTCCGGGAAGGCGGAGGCGACCTCGTCCACGTCGGCGACGTCGAACGCGTCGCGGTTGAGCGGGTAGATCGTCGGGCCCTTGTGGACGTGGATGTTGGCGATGCCGAGCTCCTGGCACTTCTCCAGGTACCGGTAGGACCACGGGTCGGTGAGCTTCCAACCCTTCGACTCCCCCTTCCACTCAGCGGTGTAGAGCTTCACGCCCCTGAGCTGCCAGCGTTCGGCGAGCTCGGCGAGCTTGGCGAGTCCCGCCTCGCCGTCGCGCGGGTCCCATGAGCCGTTGACGATGAACTTGTCGGGGTGCTTCTCGGCGAGTGCGCCGTCCTGCTCGGTGGTGTTGAACCCGTTGACGTAGAAGTCGGTGAGGTACGTCGGCTGGAAGATCGCCTTGTCGACGTACCCGTCCTCGAAAAGGTCCTTGATGATCCGCTCGTCGGACTGCTTCTGGAACTCCTCGAGCGGCCAGACCTTGTCCTCGGGGCTGAGGTTGCGGTGGTAGTCGTAGAAGCAGTTGATGAAGCCTTCGCCGTAGCGGTTCGCCTGGTTTGCCGGTGTCGCGTCCCAGGCGTGCACGTGGCTGTCGACGATGAAGTAGTTCTCGCCATCCTTGCTGTACATGGGATCTCCCTTCGGGTCTGGTCAGCTGACGAGGATCGCCCGGCCGCCGGGGACCCGGCCGCCGTCGAGGTCGTCGAGCGCGCTGAGTGCGTCGTCGAGGCTGTACTGCCTGGTTGAGAGCGTGACCTGGCCGAGTGCCGCGAGGGTCATCAGGTCGTCGAGGTCGTTGTAGGAGCCGACCAGGTTGCCGATCACGTTGATCTCGCGGGAGATGATGTCGATGGTGGGTACGTCGACCCTGCCGCCGTACCCGATCACGAAGTAGGAGCCGGCGTCTCGCGTCATCGCGACCCCGTCGGCCTCGGTGCCGTGCTCGCCGACGAAGTCCATGACGACGTGGGCGCCCGCGCCGCCGGTCTGGTCGAGCACCGTGGCCACCTGGTCTCCGTCGCTGAGCACCGTCTCATGAGCGCCGAGCGCCTTCGCCTTCTCCAGCACCTCCGCCGACCGGTCGACGACCGTGATCTGGGCGGGTGTCATCGCGAGCAGGCTCTGCAGCCCGATGTGGCCGAGGCCGCCTGCCCCGATCAGCACCACCCGTGCCCCCGGGTGGAGCAGCGGGACGGCCTTGCGGACCGCGTGGTACGCCGTCAGGCCCGCGTCGGCCAACGCGGCGACGTCGGCGGGCTGCAGACCCTCGGCGAGCTTGACCACCGACCGGACCGAGGTGCGGAGGAGCTCGGCCATCCCGCCGTCTCGGTCGATCCCGGGGAACTCGGAGTTGGCGCAGTGCACGTCGTCACCCGCCCGGCACGCCCGGCAGAGGCCGCAGGTGGACAACGGGTGCAAGATGACCTTGTCGCCCGCCGCGACGGTGTGCACCGCCTGGCCGACGTCGACGACGGTGCCGGCGTTCTCGTGCCCG
>JACCUS010000170.1 GCA_013811715.1 Nocardioidaceae bacterium | reverse complement strand
TGCTACGGCACCATACGCGGCACCGATGAGCGGTTGCAGCCGCTTGATACCTGGTGGGACCGCGTCAACTAGTCGGCGGGTGCTGGGCGCTGCTGATCGGCAACGACGACCGGCTCTGCGCTCGTCCGATGGTGGGAGGGCAGCTGACGGTCGAGCTCACTGCAACTGCCGGAGGTTGCCGAGTACGGCGAGCGTGGTGTCGTCGCCGCCGTACTGGGCCGGCTCCTCGAGCCATTGCGGGAGCTTGCTGGCGATCCAGTCGAAGCCCTGCTCGCGGGCGTGTTCCAACAGCTCGGCGCCCACCTGTTTCCACCAACCGGCCGCGTCGACGCGGGGGCCGCCAAATCCGTCGGTCGAGACGAACCCCAGCGCGATCGGATCAGTCGTCCCGTCAACGCTGACACAGCGCAACGAGCGCAACGGGTCGGGCTGGCACAGAGACGTCGTCCTGGTCCCGTCCAGGTCTGGGTCAGTCGGCAACGGCTGAAAGATCTCACCGTCTGCGCGTACGACGACCGCGTCGCCGTCACCGAGCTGCAAGACCCCGAGAACGTCTCCGGTCGCCACCATCGCGATGACCGTGCTCCCGTAGGCACGCACGATGTCCGAGTCGGACCCGCCGAGCTGCAGCGGTTGCTCCGCACCCGTGAAGGGGTACTCGCCGGCGTGGTCTAGCACGGCCGCCGTCCAGCGTTCCACTAAGGCCGGCCCCACGACGGCCGCCAACCTCTCCTGCGTGACGACGGCGTCGCGCAACTCCGAGATGGCCTTCGACAGCAGCTCGATCGCAATCTCTGTGGCGACCTCGGCACCGACCGCGCTGCGAAAGTGTGCCTCGTACCCGTGCCCGTCGGCCACAGCGATCACCGCTCCTGAGCCGTCGCTCCAGGTGCGGTGTGAGTCTTGGGTCGGCGTGCCGTTGCGCACATGCGCTGAGCCGATCAACGACTCAGAGACGGCGACCCACTCCGCGGTCCCCTTGACGTCCCCCTGGGTGGTCCAGTGGCCGGTCATGGCTGAGTCCGGCTCCAGATCGGGTCACCGCTGGGAACCGGCACCGGATAGGTGAGCCTCACGTCGTCCCCGAGCACCGGCATCGACGCCCCACGGCTGGCGGCCTTGGACGCCCAGATGATGTACTCGACTAGTTGCTCGGGGTTGTCAGCTCGCAGCAGCGGCACATCCTCGTTGCCGACGAACCGGCGCAGCGAGTTCATGTTGGCGTCCCGGCCGACGCCGAGAGCGAGCCGAACGGCCGCGGCGCCCCAGCGTTCGCTCAGCAGCTCCTGTAGGCCTTCGGAGAAGTGGGGGCCCCGGCTGTGGGTGGGGCGACCATCCGAGACCAAGATGATGGCAGGCGGGAATCCTCCCGTCTTGGAGTCCAGTTCGCGCATCGCCCCCGCCAGCGTCCGTAAGGCGAGGCCGAGCTCGGTGAAACCCTGGGGGATGGCGTCGAGGCGTCGCCAGTGGAAGTCCTCGATGGGTGTGGGCTCCTCGACGATCCACTCGGCCTCCGACGCGAAAGCCAGTACCCTGACCAGCAGCTCGGCGTGCGGATTCGACCGCGCCTCCTCGCGCAGATGCGGCACCACCTCGCGGATCGCGTTGTTGAGCGCCTGGATACGACCCGAGCGCAGCATCGAACCCGACACGTCGAGGACGAAGATGAAGTGCAGGGGCTTCCTGCCCACGGCGCCGCCCAGCCGGTCATTCATTCCAACCTCGCTTCGGATGGCCACAGCCTGGCATCGAGGATATACCCTGGTGAGGCATTGGTTCGGCATAGTCTTCAACACGTTTGCTGGCCGGCAAGTGCCGAGAGGTGGGCGGACGTATGGTGCTGGCAACCGACACAGAGGTCGATCTCGGCCTGCTCGGCACCGCCTTCATCAGCCGTGCCATAGGGCAGGGCGGACAAGGGCACGTCTATGAAGTCCGACATGCCTCCGGCCGGTCCCTCGCGCTGAAGTGGTACAAACCCCAATGCGCCACCACTGAGCAGTACCGCGAGATTCAGACACTGGTCGACTTCGGCTCTCCGCACACCCGCTTCTTGTGGCCATTGAGCATGGCCACGATCAGTCAGGAGCCCGGCTTCGGCTACGTGATGCCGTTGCGAGAAAGTCGGTACGTCGAACTCAGCTTCCTGCTGGCCGGCAAGAGCCCGGAGGGCGAGGCGCTGGACGTGTCGTTCACGACGATCATCGCCATGTGCCGACAGCTGAGCGTGAGCTTCTTGCGGCTGCACTCCCGTGGCCTGTGCTATCGCGACGTCAGCTTCGGCAACGTGTTCTTCGACCCCGGCAACGGCGACGTCTTGATCTGCGACAACGACAACGTCGGCGTTGACAACGGCACGGGTCGCGTGCTGGGTACGCCGTTCTTCATGGCGCCCGAGGTGGTGCGTGACCTGTCCTACCGGACCTTGCCAAACACCGACACGGATCGGCACTCGCTGGCGGTGCTGTTGTTCTACATCTTGTGTGTAGGGCACCCGCTTGAGGGTCGCCGTACCGAACGCGGACTCCGCGACGCCACTTGGCTGCTCACCCACTTCGGCACGGACCCACTGTTTTGCCTGCATCCCGACAACGACGAGAACCGCCCGGTCTCCACGGTTGTCGAGAAGTACTGGGAGATCTATCCGGCGTTCTTCCGACGGCTGTTCGTCCAAGCCTTCGTCGACGGGCTCCACGACCCCAACCGCCGCGTGACCGAGAGCGAATGGATCAAGGCGTTCGACCGGCTCCGGGATGGGATGGTGCAGTGCGGCAACTGCCAGGCCACAAACTTCTGGGATCGCGCAGAGCCCGACCGGCCCTGTACGGGCTGCGGCGGATCCACCAAACCCGCCTTCGTGTTGCGCATCGGGCGGCGGCAGGTCGCCACCAGCCCGTTCGCCAGCATCCGTGCCGATCACCTCCGCTCAGGCACCGACGAGTCATCGGCGGTCGGACAGGTCCGCCGTCACCCGCAGGACCCGAGCCGGTGGGGCCTCCACAATCTCTCTGACCGTCCGTGGACGGCCACGTTCGCCACCGGCCAGCAGTTCCGGATCGAGCCCGACAACACGATCGAGCTGGCCGACGGGCTACGGGTCGACGTCGCGGACGCAGTTGTTTTCGTGACTTCCCCATAGCCGCGCCTGGCGTCCCTTAGGATTCGGCCATGCAGCCATTACGCCTTCAGGTTGCCGGCCGTACGCTCACCATCGACACGCCACGTGTCGTAAAGATCGGACGGTCGCCCGACGCTGACGTGCCGTTGAGTGGCGCTACGTGCTCACGCGTGCACGCCGAGCTGCGCCCTACCGACACCGGCTGGGTGCTCGTCGACGTCGGTAGCCAGCACGGCACCTACGTCGACGGGCGGCGGGTCTTCGAGCTCGGCGTCAGGCAGCCGGTGACTGCCTACTTCGGCCTGTCGGGCTCCGGGAGTCAGGTGGGGATCATGCCCGCTCCCGTCGGAGAGCCGCGGCAACCAGGCTCCCCACCCGCACCGCCGATGTCCCCGACCCCACACGCAGTCCATGCCGTTAGACCGGCCCATCCTGCCCCTGCCGCAGTCGATCCTGGCCGTGCCGTCACGATGGCTGTCGCAGCGACCCCGCGCGACGCGGATCGACAGGCCACCGGTCCCGACGTCCTGGTGCGGGTCGACGGCAACGAGCAGCGGTTCCGGCACCCCACAGCGATCACCATCGGCCGCCATCCCGACTGCACTGTTGTCTGCTCCGATCCAGTCGTCTCCCGCTATCACGGTCGACTCGACCCCACGTCGGGCGGCTGGACCTACACCAACGCCTCGAACGCGGGCACCTACATCGACGGGCGCAAGATGACGTCGGTCAAGATCGAAGACGGCCTGACGCTGCGACTCGGGCACCCGACTGCGGGCGTCGAGGTCGACGTCACCGAGGTCGTGCCTCCGCACGTGGCGGAGCAGCGGATCGCCAGGCGGCATCGGCAGATGATGCTGCGAAGGTGGCTTGGCGCCGCGGCGGTCCTCGCCTTGATCGTCGGGGCGGTCGTGGTCGGTACGACGTTGGTCGGCGACGACACCGTTGCGCCGACCGCCGGACCGGACGAGTTGACGAGCGCCGAGCTCGGCCAAGCCAAGTTGGCCACGGTCTGGATCCGGGCGCAGTCGACCACCGTGTCGGGCGCGGATGCCACCTGGTACGGCTCGGGGTCGATCATCAGCCCCGACGGCTTGATCTTGACCAACGCCCACGTCGCCGAGCCACAGGCAGCGGGGCTTGCCGAACGGTACGGACCGGTCGACCTGGAGAACCCGGAGTCGCTAGACATCGCGATGATCAGCTCACCGAACGACGAGACCGCGGAGCCGATCTACCGAGCCCGGGTGATCGAGTCCGACGGCACGCTGGACGCGTCGGTGATACAGATCTACGAGACCATCGACGGTGGGCAGCTCCCCGCTGACCTGGAGCTCCCGACAGTCCCGATCGGCGACTCCGACCAACTGCGCACCGGCGAAGAGGTGACGATCCTGGGATTCCCCGCAATCGCTGACTCGGCTGGGGTCTCGGTGACGCGCGGCGTCATCTCGACGATCATCAGCGACCCAGCACTCAACAGCGACCGGGCCGAGATCGACACCGACGCTCGCATCGCTCCCGGCAACTCGGGCGGTCTGGCCATCAACAACGCCGGTCAGATCGTCGGCATACCGTCGTCTACCAGGAGCCAGGAAGGCTCGCTGGTGGTGTCGGGCCGGATCAGGTCGATCAACCTGGTCAAGCCGCTGATCGAGGCGGCCCGCTGACGCCCGGCCAGTCCTCACCAGCGCGTAGACACGCGTCTCGCATGATTTATCTGGTCAGTCTGAGCAGTTGCGTCTTCGCAGCCGTATACAAGGGCGTCAGCAAACCACCCCCTTGGAGGCATCATGCTCGGAAAGCTCGCAAAATCCGGCTCTCCTGACGCTTCCGTGGGTGGTTTTGAGAGCCGCTGAGGTGCGACACGCCGTTCCCGCTTAGGTTTTGGGCTGTCTAAAGGTCCAGAAC
>JACCUS010000112.1 GCA_013811715.1 Nocardioidaceae bacterium | reverse complement strand
CCGAGCTCCTCGGGTACGTCGACGGGTGTGCCGCTGGCGGCGGCCGCCTTGACGGGCCTGGCCCCGACATACGCCGCGATGAGCCGGTCTTCGCCCTTGAGGAAGCGGTGACAACGCACTCCGCCGGTGGCGCGGCCCTTGGCCGGGTACTCCGAGAGCGGAGTGACCTTCACGCTGCCCGCCTCGGTTCCGGGCAGCGCGTCGCTGGAACCGGCAACAGTCACCACGACGTTGTCGGCATGCGGGTCGATGCTGCCGAAGAAGCTCACCCGGTGGCCGCCGGCGACCCGCACCCCGGCGATGCCACCGCCCGAACGGCCTTGCGGGCGCACCCCCGCGGCGGCGAAGTGGAGGAGCTGGGCGTCGCTGGTGACGAACACCAGCTCATCGTCGGCGGCACGCAGCTCCACCCCTCCCACCACTGAGTCGCCGTCGTCGAGGCGCAGCACCTCCCACGAGTCCTTGCTCAACATCTCGGGCTGCACCCGTTTGACCACGCCCCGCGACGTGCCGAGCGCGAGGCCGAGGGAGTCCGTGCGCAGCGAGGTTAGCGTGACGACGTGCTCGCCGGGCTCCAGGGCGACGAACTCGGTGAGCGGGGCGCCGCCTTGCAGGTGGGGCGCGTTGGCGGTCGCGGGCAGCGCCGGCAGGTCGAGCACGTCGAGCCTGATCAGCCGGCCCCTGGACGTGACGACGCCGACGGTGCCGCGAACGGTGGCGGAGGCGGCGGAAAGGATTGTGTCGTGCTTGGCGCGCGCGCCGGCCGCGCTGAGCGGCTGCTCGCCCGCGGTCCGGGCCAGCAGCCCCGCTGAGGAGAGCAGCACCGAGCACGGGTCGTCGCTCACCTCGAGGGGGACCGCGGATGTGACCGGTTGCCCGACGGACGCCAGCAAGACGGTACGCCGTGGCGTGCCGTGCTGCTTGGCGACCTCGGCCAGCTCGTCGCCCACGACCTGCTGCAGCAACGCGTCGTCGTCGAGGATGGCGGTGAGCTCCTCGATCGCTCGCTCGAGCTCGGACTTCTCGGTCTCGAGCTCGAGCTTGGAGAACTTGGTGAGGCGGCGCAACGGCATGTCGAGGATGTGGTTGGCTTGCGGCTCGGTCAGGTCGAACACCGAGATGAGGCGGCGGCGCGCCTCGTCGGCGTTGTCGCTGGAGCGGATGAGCTGGATCACCTCGTCGATGTCGAGGATCGCGACCAGCAGGCCCTCGACGAGGTGCAGCCGGCCCATCGCCTTCTGCCGCCGGAACGCCGACCGTCGCCGTACGACGACGTAGCGGTGGTCGAGGTAGACCTCGAGCAGCTGCTTGAGCCCTAGCGTGCGGGGCTGTCCGTCGACGAGCGCGACCGCGTTGATGCCGAAGGAGTCCTCCATCGGCGTCTGCCTGTAGAGCTGTTCGAGGATGGCCTCGGGGTGGAACCCGTTCTTGATGTCGATGACGAGCTGCAGCCCCTTGGTGCGGTCGGTGAGGTCCTTGACATCGGCGATGCCTTGGAGCTTCTTGGTCTGCACCAGGGTCTTGATGCGCTCGATCACGCGTTCGGTACCCACGGTGTAGGGGAGTTCGGTGACCACGATGCCCTTGCGGCGTGGGGTGACGTTCTCGATCCGGGCGCTGGCGCGCACCCGGAACGAGCCGCGCCCGGTCTGGTAGGCGTCGCGGATGCCGTCGAGGCCGACGATCTTGCCGCCCGTCGGGAGGTCGGGTCCGGGGATGAAGCGCATCAGGTCGTCGAGGGTGGCCCCTCGGTGGCCGATCAGGTGCCGCAGCGCCTGCACCACCTCGACGAGGTTGTGCGGGGCGAGGTTGGTGGCCATGCCGACGGCGATCCCGCTCGCGCCGTTGACGAGCAGATTGGGGAACGCGGCCGGGAGCACCTCGGGCTCGTGCTCGCGGCCGTCGTAGTTGGGCTTGAACTCGACGGTGTCCTCGTCGATGCCGAGCGTCATCGGCGTCGCGGCGGAGGCCATCCGGCACTCGGTGTAGCGCATCGCCGCCGGCGGGTCGTCGGGAGAGCCGAAGTTGCCGTGCCCGTCGACCAGGGGCAGCCGCATCGACCAGGGCTGCGCCATCCGCACCAGCGCGTCGTAGATGGCGCCGTCGCCGTGCGGGTGCAGGCGTCCCATCACCTCCCCGACGACGCGGGCGCTCTTGACATGCCCGCGATCGGGCCGGACGCCCATGTCGTGCATGGTGAACAGGATGCGGCGCTGCACCGGCTTCAGCCCGTCCCGTGCGTCGGGCAGGGCCCGGGAGTAGATGACGGAGTAGGCGTACTCCAGGTAGCTCGTGCGCATCTCGTCGCGTACGTCGATGTCGACGATGTGCTCTTCGAAGTCGTCGGGTGGCGGAGTCTTGGTCCGGGTGGCCATGGGTGTCTGCTGCTCCTGGTTCGGGTTTGCTGGCCCCATTCTGTCCGGTGGGCGGGCGGAGTCCACAAAGGCTCGCCCTAGAGGGCTGGCGGCGCTACTGGTGCGCGGCGGCTCATTGGCGGGCGTCGGTGGTCGGCGGCATACTCGCCCGGTATGAGCCTGCCGTTCCCGGAGCCCACTCAGCCCGTCGCCTCGCGCGCCGGGGTCTTCTTGGGCTACCTCGACTACTTCCGCGGCGTCGTGGTCGCGAAGCTCGAGGGCCTCGATGACCGCGAGCTGCGGCAGAGTCGGCTACCGTCCGGGTGGACGCCGCTGGATCTCGTCAAGCACCTGAGGTATGTGGAGCTGCGGTGGCTGGTCTGGGGCTTCCAGG
>JACCUS010000121.1 GCA_013811715.1 Nocardioidaceae bacterium | reverse complement strand
GGTACGGCGACATCACGACGTCGATCCTGCCGCTGAGCGAGTACTTCTACGCGGAGGGCTACCACCAGCAGTACCTCGCGAAGAACCCGGCGGGCTACTGCGGCATCGGCGGCACCGGTGTCAGCTGCCCCATCGGCCTCGCCTCCTAGCCACCAGCCGACCCCGAAGCGGCCGAGCCGCCACCGACCGCCCTGTTCTGTCGCGTCAGTGACGATGCGGTGATACCTTGATGTTATGCGCACCACACTGCAGATCGATGACGACGTGCTCGAATCGGCCCGTCAGCTGGCCGCCGCGGACGGACGTTCGGTCGGCGCCGTCATCTCCGAGCTTGCCCGCCGGACTTTGCAGCCGACTCCGATCCGGCGGGGCGCGGGCTTCCCGGTATTCGAGGTGGCGCCGGACGCACCGACCATCACCCCCGAGCACGTCGCACGCGTCGTGGACGACGAGTGACGCCCACACAACAGCGGCGTTGCGCACTTCTCGACGTCAACGTCCTCGTCGCACTCGCCTGGCCGAATCACACTCACCACGATCGCGCCCGCGCCTGGTTTGACCGACGCCACCGCGCTGGATGGGCCACGACGCCGATCAGCGAAGCCGGATTCGTGCGGGTGTCGAGCAATCGAGCCGCCATCCCGACGGCCACGACTCCTGGGCTGGCCAGGGAGCTGCTCAGCCAGTTGACCATGCTGCCAGGCCATGAGTTCTGGGTCGACGACGTCCCGCTGGTGACCGGCCGTGAGTCGGATCTCGACCTGCTCGTCTCCCATAGAGATGTGACCGACGCGCATCTGCTCGCCCTGGCCGAACGGCACGGCGGACGGCTGGTGACGTTCGACTCCAAGCTCCACCGGCTCCTCGGCGAACGCGACCCAGCCCTGCTCGACCGCCCCGAACCGCCTCCGCAATAGCCGCCGGCCCCGCCGCTCGGCCAACGACACGGTGCCGCGGTGGTTGCACGTCACCCGCCGCTGCACCACAGTGGAGGCGTCATAGTGGCACACCTCACATGGAGGGCAGGGCTGGCATGAGTGAGACCGGTACGGCGACCGCAGAGGAGCACCGCGACCAGCCGGAGCTGAAGCGAGTGATGGGCCGCAAGCTGCTGCTCCTCTTCATCGTGGGGGACATCCTCGGCACCGGCGTCTACGCCCTGACCGGAGACGTGGCCGGTGAGGTCGGCGGGGCCGCATGGGCGCCGTTCCTGGTGGCCTTCCTGGTCGCCACCATCACGGCGTTCTCCTACCTCGAACTGGTGACCAAGTACCCGCAGGCCGCCGGCGCCGCCCTGTACACGCACAAGGCGTTCGGCATCCACTTCGTGACGTTCCTGATCGCCTTCGCCGTGATGAGCTCGGGCATCACCTCGGCCTCGACCGCATCCACGGCCTTCGCGGACTTCCTCGCCGACGGCCTGGCCGTCGACTGGGCGTCGACGGCCATCTTGATCGTCGCCCTGGTCTTCATGACCGTCGTCGCACTCGTCAACTTCGGAGGTGTCGGCGGGAGTGTCAAGACCAATGTGGTCCTGACATTGGTCGAGGTGTCCGGGCTCTTGATCATCATCGCGATCGGCATCTACGCGATGAGCCGTGGCAACGCCGACTTCAGCGAAGTCACCACCTTCGCCTCCCCCGACGAGAAGAGCGCCTTCATCGCCCTCACCGCCGCGACCTCGCTGGCGTTCTTCGCCATGGTCGGCTTCGAGGACTCCGTCAACATGGCCGAGGAGACCAAGCATCCCTCCACGATCTTCCCCAAGGTCATGTTGACGGGCCTCGGGATCACCGGCCTCATCTACGTCCTGGTCTCGATCGCCGCCGTCGCACTCGTTCCGGTGGAGGACCTGACCAACGACAGCCTCGCCGAGCCACTCGTCCAGGTGGTCACCGTGGGTGCCCCGGGGCTTCCGATGGACAAGATCTTCCCGTTCATCGCCATGTTCGCGGTGGCCAACTCCGCCCTGATCAACATGTTGATGGCGAGCCGGCTGCTCTATGGCCTGGCCAAGCAAGACGTGCTGCCCCGTTCGTTCGGTCTGGTGCACGCCGGACGCCGTACACCGTGGGCGGCCATCATCATCACGACACTGATCTCCTACGGCCTGATCATCGTCGTCAGCGAGTTCCTGGGCGAAGACACCGTGACTGCACTCGGCGGCACCACCTCGCTGCTGTTGCTCGGGGTGTTCACGGTGGTGAACATCGCGGTCTTGGTGCTGCGCCGGTCGCCCGTCGACCACGAGCATTTCTCCGCGCCCACGGTGCTGCCCTACCTCGGGGCCCTGACCTGCGGCTTCCTGGTGGGGCCGTGGACGGGCCGGGACACGGTGGAGTACCGGATCGCAGGCGGCATGTTAGCCGGCGGCATCGTGTTGTGGCTGCTCACCTGGACCTGGAACCGCAGCGTCCGGGCCAAGAAGACCGGTTTCCGCGACCCCGACCAGATCGGTGGCTGAGGCGGATCCGGCCGGTCTTTGGTTGACTGGACGCATGCCCCTGAATGGAGAGTACGCACCCAGTCCGACCGAGCACGTCCGCGACCAGGTCGAGCGCTACGAGTCGTCCGGAGGGATCGAAGGCGCGACCATGCGCGGGCTGCCGGTGGTGATCCTGACCAGTGTGGGCGCCAAGACCGGCAAGTTGCGCAAGACGCCGCTGATGCGGGTCGAGCACGGAGGTGAGTATGCCGCCGTGGCCTCCCTCGGCGGCGCGCCGCAGCACCCGGTGTGGTACCACAACCTCGCCTCCCATCCGGAGGCGGAGTTGCAGGATGGTCCGGTGAAGCACGACGTACAGGTGCGCGAGGTGTTCGGAGCCGAGAAGTTGACGTGGTGGGAGCGGGCCGTCGCCGCCTTCCCCGACTACGCCGACTACCAGGCGAGCACCGGCCGCGAGATCCCTTTGTTCGTGCTGACTCCGCCCTAACGAGCGGGCGCAGCGCCGGGCCCCTCGGACTAGGCTCCCGTCATGACGTCTCTGAAGGAGCAGACCCAAGGCGCGCTCACCCGCATCCTGCAAGCGCGCCAGTCCACCCACCGCGTCCCCGGAATCGCCGGCGGCGTGATGCGTGCCGGTGGGCTGATCTGGAGCGACGGGGTCGGCGTCGCCGACATCGACTCCCCTGACGCGGCGCCCACCGCGGACTCGCAGTTCCTCATCGCCTCAATCAGCAAGACGTTCACCGCCGTCCTCGTGATGGGTCTGCGTGACCAGGGCAGCCTCAGTCTCGACGACACCGTCGAGATGTTCATCCCCGAGACAACGCATGCAGGCATCACCATCCGCCAGATGCTCGCGCACGTTACCGGGATGCAGCGAGAGCCGGTCGGCGACATCTGGGAGACGTTGCAGTACCCCGACCGAGCCGGGCTGGTCGAAGGCTGGAACGAGGCCGAGAAGATCCTCAAGCCGCACCACCGCTGGCACTACTCCAACCTCGTCTTCTCCCTCCTCGGCGAGATCGTCGCCAGGGTCGACGGGCGTGACTGGTTCGACAGCCTGCAGGCACGGATCTTGAAGCCGTTGGACATGCGCCGTACGACGCTCGGGCTCGTGCCGCCGAACGCGACCGGCTACTACGTGCCGCCGTACAGCGACGTGCCCGTCAGGGAGCCGGTGGTCGACATCTCCGCGCTCGCGTCGGCCGGTGGGCTGGCCAGCACCGTCGACGACCTGGCGGCATGGGCGTCGTTCCTCGCCGATCCGGTCGACGAGGTGCTGAGCTCCGACACGGTCGAGGAGATGTCCCAGCCGCAGATCATGGCCGACCTCGACAGGTGGACGCTGGCCTGGGGGCTCGGCTTCATGCTGCTGCGCAGCGGCGACCGCGTCTTCGTCGGCCACACCGGTGGGATGCCCGGCCACATCAGCGGCCTGTTCGTCCACCGACAGGCACGCACGGGAGGGATCTGCTTGATGAACTCCACGTCTGCGCCCGACCCGGCAGCGCTCGCCGTCGACCTGGCGAGCCACGTCCTCGACCACGACCCTGCCGCACCCGAGGCGTGGAGGCCGGGCACGGCGGTCCCGGCGGAGCTTGTCGGCGTGGTCGGTCGGTGGTTCTCCGAGGGTCAGCCGTTCGACTTCTATGTCAAGTCAGGCCGCCTCGAGGCGAATATGCCGGCAGCGCCTGCGCACAAGCCGCCGTCGGTGTTCGGCAGGGTCAGCGACGACCGCTACCGCACCGAGTCGGGCCGGGAGACCGGCGAGCTGCTGCGCGTCACCCGGGACGAGAGTGGCCGGGTCGTGAAGCTCAACTGGGCCACCTACCTGTTCACCCGAGAGCCGTACGCCTTCGGCGAGTGGCTGGAAGGCACAGACGGAGGCTAGAGGTTCGCACCACCGCCGGATCAGCTGGGCGGACCGGCAGCGACCCGACGCCGCAGCTCGGCCATGCCCTCCTCCCCTCGCTCCAGGTTCCACCAGCTCTCGACCCACCAGGTGGCGCCGGCTTCGGCCCAGGCGGAGGCGTCGAGCGGGACCGTCTGGACGAACTCACCGAAGCTGTCGGCCTCGAGGACCACGTCGTAGCCCTCCCATGACAGCCCGGCTGACTCGCGCAGCCGACGTACCCTCCCCACGATGTCGGCCAGCTGTTGGAGCGTGTCGGTCTTGCCCCTGGCGTCGCGGTCGATTACCTGCGGCAGCAGGCCGTCCCACCGGGCGGCCCGCTCCAGCGACGGCTGCCTGTCCCGCCCGACGACGTAGGCCCCAACCACCCACACCGGCGGCCGGGGCCGCTGAACGGGAGGGTCGGGCAGCATGAAGTCGGTGGGCGCGGCCCGGTAGTGCCGGCCGGAGAACTCGAACGGCTGACCTGCCATCAACCCGTCGTAGACCGCCAGGCACTCGTCGAGCTTCTCAGCGCGCGCTCGGCGGCCCTCGTCGGCCTCGAACGCGGTCCAGCCCTGATGCAGCGCTCCCAGCCCGGCCCCGAGGATGGTGCGGCCGTTGCTGAGCCGGTCGACGGTGCCGACCTTGCTGGCAAGGTCCCAGGGTTTGACGCGAGGGACCGGCGTCAGCAAGGTGCCCAGCCGGATCCGGTCGGTCACCATCGCGGCCGCCGCCAGCGTCACCCAGGCGTC
>JACCUS010000331.1 GCA_013811715.1 Nocardioidaceae bacterium | reverse complement strand
AGGTGCCCTTGGGCTCACCTGGCGCGTACTCCACCTCGCCCATCTGGTCGAGGTGGATGAAGGGGTCGAGCAGCGAAAGGTCGGCGCCCGCGAACGCTCGACGTACCGGGAAACCCTCTCCCTCGTACCCCTTCGGCGCGGTGGTGAGCGTGAGCACCGGGCGGGTGATGACACCGGCCGGACCCGCGGGGATACGCGGCAGCACGGTGAGGTCGTCGACGGTCACAGCTGGCATGTCAGCCATCTCCTTGCAGCTCAATGTGTGTCTACCCACCGTCAACGACAGTTGAACGCTAAATCTTCCTGTTCTGGGCCCGCAGATTCGTCTGCGAAGCACCAACCTGAGGGGACCCGCCAACCCGCAGACTAATCCAGTCGCACAGAACTCGTCTGCGGCTGCGAGCGGACGGCTGGGCGCGGATCCGCAGACGAATTCGCTTGGTTGCCGCCCGTTTCGCTTGGTCGCCGCCTGTCGGGTCGGCGCCCTCGTGAGATGCTCGTCGCCTGCGGATCGCAGACAACCGGGAGGCGACTCGTGACCCAGGCGTACGACGTGACGATCGTCGGTGGTGGCCACAACGGCCTGGTGGCGGCCGCCTACCTCGCCCGAGCCGGTCTCCGCACCCTGCTGCTCGAGCGGCTCCCCCACACCGGCGGCGCGGCAGTGAGCGCGCGGGCTTTCGACGGTGTCGACGCGCGGCTCTCGCGCTACTCCTACCTGGTCAGCCTGCTGCCGCAGCAAATCATCGACGAGCTCGAGCTTGACCTCGAGCTGCGGTCCCGGCCGACCGCGTCCTACACCCCGACCTGGCGCGACGGCCGCTCCACCGGGCTGCTGGTCGAGCGCCGGGAGAGCACGGGCACGGCCGACTCGTTCCGCGACCTCACCGGCGGTGAGTCCGACTACGCCGCCTGGCGGGAGTTCTACGGCGAGGTCGAGGCGGCGGCGCAGGTGCTCGCGCCGTCGCTGACCCAGCCGCTGATGACCGAGACCGAGGTGGCCAAGACGCTTGGCCCGTTGACGTGGCCGTGGCTCGCGGAGGCGCCGCTCGGCGCCGAGCTCGACCGCCGATTCGCCGACGACACCGTCCGCGGCGTGGTCGCCACCGACGCGCTCATCGGCACGTTCGCGTCCATGTACGACGAGGGGTTGGCGCAGAACCGCTGCTTCCTCTACCACCTGATCGGCAACGGCACGGGCGAGTGGCGGGTCCCGGTCGGGGGGATGGGGGCGGTCACAGACTCGCTGCTGGCAGCTGCCCGGTCGGCCGGGGCGGAGATCCGCACCGGTGCCAGCGTCACCCGCGTCGAGGCGGATGGCGCGACGGCCCAGACGACGTACGAGATCGACGGGAGCGAGCACCACGTCGACTCCCGCTTCGTGCTGAGCGGGGTCGCCCCGGCCGTGCTCGACGAGCTGCTCGGGCGGGTGGGCGACGCGGCACGGCCGGAGGGCTCGCAGCTGAAGCTGAACCTGCTGGTGCGGCGGCTGCCGACGTGGCGGGCCGGGATCGACCCGCGGGTGGCGTTCTCCGGCACCCTGCACGTCGCCGAGGACTACCCGCAGCTGGAGGCGGCGTACGCCGAAGCCGCGGCCGGACGACTGCCCGACCCGCTGCCCGGCGAGCTGTACTGCCACACGCTCACCGACCCGTCGATCCTGAGCGCGGACCTGGCCGCGCGCGGCTACCAGACGCTCACCTACTTCGGTGTGCACACACCCGCGCGGCTGTTCGAGCAGGGCGACCCGGCGGTGGTGGACGAGGCGGTACGGCGGGCGCTGGACGCGCTCGACCAGCACCTCGAAGAGCCGATCCGCGACTGCCTGGCGACCGACGCCGACGGACGGCCGTGCCTGGAGGTCAAGACACCGCTCGACATCGAGGCGGCGCTCAACATGCCCGGCGGTCACATCTTCCACGGCGATCTGCAGTGGCCCTGGCTCGATGGTGACGCCGTCGCCGAAACCGCGGCCGAACGGTGGGGGGTCGGCGCGGGGGTCCCGAACGTCATGGTCTGCGGGAGCGGCGCGCGTCGGGGTGGCGCGGTGAGCGGGATCGGCGGCCACAACGCGGCGATGGCGGTGCTGGAGTCGGCCGCCCACCGCTCTGCTTGACCAGGAACGCCATCGAGGCGGCGGCACCCACGAACACGGCCAGCGCGGTCTGGGCGTGTGTCAGGTGTCGGCGGGCCGGTCGCCCAGCCGCCGTACCAAGGTTGGGGGCGCGACCGTCCGGTACGCGTCCTCGCACAGCTCGGCGAGCTCGGCCGGGTCGATCGGCCAGTCGAGGCGCACGCCGAGCCAGCCGCGGTGCCCGACATAGGGCGGGCGGAAGTAGCGGTCGGGGTCGCTGTCGACGAGTTCGGCCTGGGCACCGGGTGGGGCGGCGCACCACAGATGGGGGAAGTCGTCGTCGTGGTGACCGTGCGGCCACACCGACACGAAGGACTTCTTGCCGCGCACGAAGAACGTGGGCGCGCTGTGGCTCGGCCGCTCCTCGACCTCGGGGAGGCGGGCGCACGCACGCCGTACGTCGTCGACGAGACCCTCGGCGTCGGCCATGTCCGGGATTTTAGCCAGCGGGTCAGGCGCTGATAAGGTGACGTTCCCGTCGGCGCCATTAGCTCAATTGGCAGAGCAGCTGACTCTTAATCAGCGGGTTCGGGGTTCGAGTCCCTGATGGCGCACAAGACACCAGGTCACCGACCTGCTGCTATCCCGACAGACGGCGACGGTCAGTCGATCACGTTCTCCTGGGTCTGCGGGTTCAGGTAGGGCA
>JACCUS010000330.1 GCA_013811715.1 Nocardioidaceae bacterium | reverse complement strand
AGCGTGCTGGAGTCGTCGAAGGCGGGGAAGCCGCCGCCGGCGGCCGTCGCGTTGGTGAGAACCCCGTGGTTGTGCGAGTACTGGCCGGTCAGCACGCTGGCCCGGGCGGGGCAGCACAGCGGGTTGTTGGCGAAGCTGTTGGCGAACGTGGCCCCCTGCCCCCCGATCATCCCCTGCACGTTGGGCATCACGGCCAGGTCATGCAGGGTCTGGTCGTCGGTGACCAGCAGCAACACGTTGGGCCGGGGGTCGTGGGCGACGGCGTGCCGACCGGACATCGGCGGCACCCCTCTGGCTGCCCCGGAGGCGAGCGCCGCCGCGACGAGCCCCAGGCAGACCAGCACGATCACGCGACCTGCTTGGCCGGCACGCGGCAAGGTTGCTCCCCCTCAGGTCGGTGCGCCTCGCGGGGAGGTGCAGGCACGGGTCGTCCGTTGCCGAAGAGCCGATGCTACCCGCCGCGCCGCGTGTTTCGCCCGCGGCACGGGTCACGATCTGGACAATTGCGCCACTCCGTCCGCTGCGCGGTCGGCGACGGCGTCGAGTACGTCGACGTGGGTGGCCGGCACCGTGACGCCGAACGTCATGCGCCCCGGCCGGCCAGGGGTGAAGTCGAAGGTGAAGAACGAGCAGCAGTCGCTCTCTCGTGCGGCCAGGTCCCGCGCCCTCGCCTCCGCGGCGGCGTCGATCTCGAGCTCCAGCCGGGTCGGCGCGACGCGGCGCAGGTCACGCAGCGCGGAGGCGAAGAGCTCGTCGAACTCCGCCACCCGCAGCGGTCGCTCGGCAGTCGGCAGCGTGCACGCGCTCGGCGCCCAGCCCAGATCCTTGTCGGCGGAACCCATGCCGCAACGGTAGCGGCCCCCTCATCCGGGGCTGCCTTGCCGACGTACCCGGTGAGGTAGCCGCCCTCCTGCATCCAGGTGGCCAGCGTGCTGGAGTCGTCGAACGCGGGGAAGCCGCCGCCCACGACCGGGGACTCGTTCGTGTACACGCCGTGGTTGTGCGAGTACTGACCGGTCAGCAGCGACGCCCGGGCGGGGCAGCACAACGGGTTGTTGGAGAGGCTGTTCACGAAGGTCGCGCCCTGGTCGCCGCTCAACGCCGAGACGTTGGGCATCGCCTGCATGTCCTGGACCGTCTGGTCGTCGGTCAGCAGTACCAGCACGTTCGGCCGGTCCTGCACGGGCGGTACGGCGAGCCGTGGCTGGGCTTGCGGCTGTGCCTGCCGCTGTGGTCCAGCCGGCGCGGTGGACGACTCCTACTGACGGACGACGCGGATCAACTGGACCGGGCCGGGGGGCGTTTCCCCCCAACCGGCCCCGTTGAGCACGAGGAACTCCGCTCGTCCGTCCCCCAGGCGATTCAGAGCGACGACGTCGTCGGCCGCCCCGCCCGCTGACGGAACCGACAGGGGAGTGAAGCTCAACGCATCGTTGAACCAGATCTTGTCGTCGGGGTTGAACCTCCCCCTGCTCCCCACCATCCCGTACACGTCGAGGTCGCCGTCGCTGTCGGCGTCACCGACGGCCACGGATCGCCCCTTTCCGGCCGAGACGGAGCCAATCCACACCCGGGGCGCAAACCGCCCGTGGTTGTTGAGGTGGTAGGCGAACCCGTCGGGGGTGGCGGTGATGAGGTCGGGGTCGCGGTCGCCGTCGAGGTCTCCCACGACGGCGTCGGTCACCCGCCCGCGCAGGAGGTGTTTCGACGTCACGTCGGCGAATCCGTGTCCGCGTTTGTTCCGGTACAGGCGCGGACTCTTGCTCCCCGGTCTGCACGCGAGCAGGTCGTCCCAGCCGTCGCGGTCGAAGTCCAACACCTCGGCACATCGGGTGCCCGGTCCTGACCCAAAGTCCCAGTACCTCCTGGCGTGCCGGAATCCGGTGCCGCCGGTGTTGATGTACAATTTGCTTCGCTCATTCGGCAGGTGGTTCCCAGCCTTGTTGCACGGATCAGAGCCTTTGCGCGGCCTGTCGTTGCCAACGAACAGGTCAGGGAACCTGTCGCCGTTGGCGTCGAGGAACGTGACCTGGCGGCCTCGCCCGCACACGTCCCCGACACGCCAGTCGGTGCCGACCTCTCTGAATCGTCCTTGACGGCTCTGCAGCCACAGCTCGTTGTCCCTGTCGTGCTTGACGACGTTGTGCGTGAATCGGCCGGTCGAGCAGTAGGCGTCCGGCCGTCCATTGCGGTCCACGTCGGCCCACGCGCAATCGTGCCGGTCAATGGTTCTACCGTTGGCATTGAATTTCGGCCAAGCCGACGTCGCAACCCTGCGATAGGTACCCGCTCCCCGATTCCTCCACAGCTTTCCCGTCTGGGCGTGGTAGCCGATCAACACGTCCTGGTCACCGTCTCGGTCGAAGTCCACCGCCGACGCCGAATATGTCCTGCTCTTCGCGTTGAGGCCAGCCTTCGGCGCTCGATCCACAGCAACGAGGTCCCCTTCCGCAGCGGCGGTGGGGGCCTTGACCGGTGCCGCATTCGCCGCGGCCGAGGCGAGTGCCGTTGCCGCCAGCAGGCCGCCGCTCGTGAGCAGCACGGTCCAGCGTGAGGTCGTGTGATGCGCCACGACTCCCCCTTCATGTTCAGTTCGTTTCAAGCGTGGACGACGACGCGGAGAGCGTATCGAAGTTTTCGCCGCTTTGTAGCGATTGGCAGAAATCGTCCTGGAACCGGGCGCCCGCTTCGTGGTGCGCCTTCCGAGCGCGGTCTGACGCTAGGGTGACGACGGACACCTGGAGTCGTGCTGGCCAAAGGTTATGACCTCGGCTCAGCGGCCCCGATTATCGTGAAGGGAACGAACCGATGGAATGGCTATGGCTGATCTTGGTCTTGCTGGTCGCCGGCATCGTCATGTTGTGGTGGACCCGGCGGGAGGGTGATGCGCGAGGCGACGCCAGCGCAGACGAGAGTGCGGTGCCGGCATCGGCCGGATCCGACGACGAGTGGGCGCCCGGCCCACCCAGCCACACCGCAATGGAGTCCTCGGCTCCGCTCGACGCCGGGACCGCACCACGTCAGCCAGCCGAGCCGGCCGACGAGCCGGTCGGCGACACCGCCGAGCTGCCGGCGGTGAGTACGACGGAGCCTCCCGACCGCGACCAGCCGGACCACGACTCCTCGACGGAGGGAGCCGCCTTCGCCGGCGTGCCAGCGGGGCCGTACGGCCCGGGCTCAGCTCCACCCGCCGAGGACGGCTCCGCCCCCGAGGGCTGGGCGGTCAAGGGCGAGCAGGGCTCGGAGACGTACCACACCGAGGACTCTCCGCACTACGAGCAGACCCGGCCCGAGGTGTGGTTCGAGAGCGAGAACGCCGCGCGGGCTGCCGGCTTTGAGCGTTGGGACGCCGACGAGTAATGGGCGCGTCCATCAGCAAGCGACACCCGGGGGCCCGGCGGCGTACCGCCCGGGCCCCTCGTCGTTCTCAGGGGAGTCACGCGTCGGAGTCGGTGCCGTCCTCCGCGTCAGACCCGGAGTCGGAGTCGCCCTCGATGACCACGACCTCGTAGTTCTCGTCCAACCGGACGTCGACGGTGTCGCCCGCGGGGGTGGTGACCTCGACCTCCCAGGTGCCGCCGTTCTCGGAGTCGCGCTCGACCGCGTTGGCGGTCCCGCCCCCGGTGGCCTCCAGTGCCGCCGCGGTGGCCTTGTCGGCCTGCGGCCCGGTCACGGTGCCTTCGCCGTCGTCGGAGGCCGCCCAGGCGACGCTGCCACCGACAGCCCCGGCCGCGACCACCGCCGCTGTCGCTCCCATTGCCAACTTCTTACGCATCCGATCCTCCTTGCCAGTTGTAGTCAGTAGAAAGATCCTGGCACGGCTGGGCTGAATGCACGCTGAAGGCCCCGCCTCGGTTGCTGGGCCTTCGGGGCACGGACCGGCCGGTCGGCCCCGACGGGCCCCGGTCGGCCTCGACCGGCGTGGACCGGCGTGGTCTCATCATGGCGCCGCTCCGCGATTTGCCATGCATACAAGGCAAACTGCCTGTCTGCACGGCAGATCTGCCTTGTAGACAGGCCATCTGCCTTGCATGGTTTGCCTGGCGTTGCGGGTGTTGCGGGTGTTACCCGATCACGGGATGTCTGTGCTGTCGGCGAAGGCGACCGGCTGGGCGACGGTGGGTTACGACGGGGTGACCAGGAGTGTCGAAGGTGCTGAAGTTTCAGTTGGGGGTCGTGACAACACACAAACGAGCGTAAGGTTCGCAGCATGGTGTTCTCGGTACACCACAAGGTCGGCCCCCCACGGGCCCAAGTCGCGTGGTGATGGCCATCTTTGCTGGGTATGCACACGACGCTCTTCTCTACGCCACCGACGACGAGATGCTGACGTCCGCTGTGCCGTTCCTACGCGAGGGCTTGTCGAACTCTGAAACAGTCGTGCTGGTCTGCGGTGAGCGTCGTACCCGCCTCCTCCGCGAGGCGCTCGGTGATGACTCGCGCATCGTGGTGTTGCCTCGCACGCACGTCTATCAGGAGGGTGTCGAGCAGGCGGTGTCGACGTACCAGGAGTTCATGGTGCAAGAAGTCGCCAGGGGCGTCTCGCAGGTGCGGTTGGTCGGGGAGGCCGACTGTGGCGACGGCCCTCAGCAGCTGGCCGAATGGTCGCGGTTCGAATCGATGCTGAATGGAGCGTTCGCACCCTACCCGATCCAAGCCGTGTGCATGTACAACGCGAGCGAGCTGCCCCCGGAGGCGCTCGCGGTCGCGGAGCTGACCCATCCCCACCTGCGAAGGCGCACCGGCCGTCGACCCAGCCCGCACTATCGCGGGCCGGAGGAGTTCTTGCGATGGGGACGGCAACCGCCACCGGACCCGCTCGAGCGGACTGACCCGTTGGTCAGCGTCGACGACCTGGCCGACGTGACCACGTTGCGGCATTCGATTCGCTCCGCGATCGAGGGTCGCGGGCTGTCGGAGGAAGCCGAGGATGACTTCATCGTGGGGGTGAACGAGATCGTCACTAACGCCACCCTTCATGGCCGGCCGCCGATCAGTGTGCGGCTGTGGGCTTCTGACCGTCGCATCGTGTGCAGCGTCACCGACCGTGGCGACGGCCTCGACGACCCACTCGCCGGCCACCGGCCGTTGCACGCCCATGGCCTGACCGCCGGCGGGATGGGGATCTGGATAGCACGGCAGCTGTGCGAGCGCGTCGAGATGTTCCGCTCCGCCAAGGGATTCACCGTGCGGCTCGGCACGTCGATCTACAACGGCAGGCGGCGCGTCGGCGTCTCGCACGGCTGATCGTCCTCTACCGTCGTATCACCATCGCCTCACCGAGGCTCCTGACTGATATGACGACTTCCCCGTATCATGCACGCGAATCCCGCTCCGGCTGGCCCGACCCCGGTCAGCTGGCGCTTGCGCTCGCCGGCTTCATCGGCGTGATCGTGTCGGTGCTCGTCGCGATGGCCCTCACCGGTGCCTGGTAGCGACCGGGGAGCAGGCACCGGTCAGCGGGGCACGACTGTGACGGCGCACTCGATACCCGGAGCCATGCTGAGCCGACGGTCAGCAGTCAGCAGGGAGCAGCCGAGTGCCTCCGCCAAGGCGACGTACGACGCATCGTAGGCGGACAGGTTGTCTCGCAGTTGCCAGATGCGCTCCAGCAGAGAAATCGTCGGATGACGGGTCATGCCGAGGCGGCGCCAGGTGTCCAGTGCCCTCCATCCGGCGTCGCTGCTGATCCTCCCATCTGAAACCCTTCGACGGATTCCGTTGGCGATCTCAGGATCGATCAGGTGGGGAGCGTGAAGCCGATCCGCGCTCAGCGTCCTGCGCGCCGGGCCTTCCGAGAGCAGCGAAGAGATAGCCGCCGATGCGTCGACAACGATCACCTGGT
>JACCUS010000075.1 GCA_013811715.1 Nocardioidaceae bacterium | reverse complement strand
ACAGCGATGCCGCTCAGGCCGGAGTCATCGAGTTCGGCCAGGGCAATGACTAGCTCACCGCTTGAGGCGGAGATCTTCCTGGAAGGACAGGCTCGGCCGATCATCAGGCATTTCACCGTTCCTGGGTGTGACGCCTGAACACATCCCGGGAGTGGAGGCGCTCTCCCAGGGCCGTCGTGCTAAATTCTTCGGACGGATAGGGCGGTGGCCCGGCTACGTGATCGGGGGACCCCCACGGCCCTGTCCGTGCCAATCGGCGATGACCGGCCACATCCATCACCCGACAGGACAACCGCCGGTCCCCCGAACCAGCGACGACGGGACACACCGCCTGCCTCGTCAGCATGCCAGGTCGGGCAATCACTGTGCATCCCGCTCTATCGTTCCGGTTACGGTCGTCGAATACACAACGGACGCCTCAGGCGGGGCTTCCCAGGGGGGAGTCGGCGAGCTGGCCGCCCTTCCGACTGACCGACCACGGGGATACCCATCCGCAGCTGAGGAGCACGGAGGCGAGAACGGCCGCCGCGAGGAGCACCGTCGCGAAGGGAGTTGGCAACGCGAGGCCGAGGAAGCCGCGCAGGGGAGCGATCGCGACGGTCGCGGCGAGCAGGCCGGTCGCGCCGGCAACGGCACCGAGGACCGTGCGGCTGAGCCCGTCCTCCCCGCGGCCGACATCGAGCGTTTGGGCGAGTTGGGTAGCGACGATTCCCGCGAATGCGACAGTCCGCGCGACTGGCAGACCACCGGAGCGCAGCGCGAGGGCGTAGGTGAGGAACGTCGGACCGGCCGTGGTCACGGCGCGGCGCAGGATGTCATTGCGCAGGGGTGCGTCGAGGGCCGACGCATCTTCGCGGGCGAGCCCCGCTAGGTCGTGGTGTTCGGGCTGCTGCAGGGCCACGGCGAGGGCGGGCAGCACGTCGGTGATGAGGTTCACGGCGAGGATCTGGCGGCTGGTGAGCGGTGAGGCGAGACCGAGCACGCTCGTGCCGACCTGCAGGGCGAGTTCGCCGAGGTTCCCGCCAAGCAACAAGCCCAGGGCGCGGCGGATGTTCCGCCAGAAGCTGCGGCCTTCGACGAACGCTTCGACGAGCGTGGCGAAGTCGTCGTCGGCCAGCACCACGTCCGCGGCCTGGCGGGCGACCTCCGTCCCGCCGCGTCCCATCGCCACGCCGACGTCGGCCAGGCGGAGGGCAGGCGCGTCGTTGATACCGTCGCCGGTCATGGCCACCGAGTGACCAAGGCGCTGCAGGCCCTCGACGATGCGCAGCTTGTCCAGCGCGCTTGCTCGCGCGATGACCCCGACCCGCTCCAGACGCTGGTCGAGTTCGAGATCACCGAGCTCGCCGATCTCTGGCCCGGTGAGGACATCGTCTTCGTTGCGCAGGCCGGCCTCGCGCGCGATGGCCCGGGCGGTGGCGGGGTGGTCTCCGGTGAGCATGATCACCCGCACACCGGCGTCGTGGCATCGACGCACCGCCGCCGCGACGGAGGGCCGGAGGGGGTCGCTGATGCCGAGGAAGCCGAGGGCGACGAGACCGTTCGGGTCGTCCGTTGGTCCATCAGGTGAACCTTCAGCCACCATCAGGACGCGCAGGCCGTCCTCGGCCAGCGCCTCTGCCCGCGCGAGTAATTTGCCTCGGCCGATCTCATCGAGCGCGACTTCGACTCCCCCGCGGCGCACGCGGTCACACCGGGGGACAAGGGCTTCCGTCGCACCTTCGACGCAGAGACGACCTTGCACGACCGCGGCATGAAAGGCCCTCGCCGCGTCGAACGGAGAGTGGGCGTCGCGCGGCAGGCCCAGTTCGTCGCTCAGACCACCTGCCCGTGCGCCTTCGATGACGGCGACATCGGTGCGGTCCGTGATCGCGTCTAGGGCGTCAGGATGGGGGCCGGCGAGGGCCGCCGTGAGAAGCACGGTGCGCAACCGTGCCGTCAACTTGGCGGACGGAGGGGCTTCTTCGTCGAGGTCGGCTACTAGGCTGAGTTTGAGACGCCCCTCCGTGAGCGTTCCGGTCTTATCAGTGCAGACCACGTCGACCCGTCCAAGCGCCTCGACGGCGGGCAGACGATGCACGAGGGCGTGACGGTGGGCCAGGCGACGCGCCACGGCCGCCTCGCCGATCTTGGCGAGCAGTGGCAGTCCCTCAGGGATGGCGGCGATCGCGATACTGGCTCCAACGGCGAGTTGCGGTAGGAGCGCCAAGCC
>JACCUS010000058.1 GCA_013811715.1 Nocardioidaceae bacterium | reverse complement strand
CGACTACGGTCCGGAGGTCGCGATGGACGACACCCAGGTGGTGGGCGAGACGAAGTACTACCAGATCTGGTTCGGCCACCGGTTCTACTACGTCCAGGCCGACGACGTGGTGGTCAGCGAGTAGCCGGCATCGGCGCGGCTTGACCAACAGTGCTGCGGGCACCTCGCGTTCCCCACGCGCGGTGCCCGCTGGCGCGTGAGACTCCTCAGCTGATCGAGACGGTGACGACGTTCGACGCACGACCGGTCGACGTGTCGAGCACGCGGAACCGGTTCAGGCCCGAGCGACCGGTCTGAATGTACGTGGAGAACGTTCCGCCGCTGACAGTGGCCGAGGTGGGGAAGTCGACCCAGGCGCCGAACTCATAGCGCTGCACCTGCAAGGTGGTGCCCTCGGCGGAGGTGTAGCTGCCGGTCAGGTTGACCCGGTCATAGGTGCCCGCCGACTGTGGCGATGCGCTGAGCTGGATGGCGGTCAGGGGACTGTCTCCGGGCGGCCGCGTGGGTCGGGTGGTGGGTGGTTCGGCGGTGGTCGGTTCCGGTGTCGGGGTTGTCGTTGTGGGCTCGGGCGTCGTGAACTCGGGGGGCGTGAACTCGGGGGTCGTGAAGTCGGGCGTGGTGGGGGCAGTCGGCGTGGTCGGCGTGGTCGTCCCGTCCGATGCCGCGGGACCGCTGGTGGCGGGCGCTGAGGTGATCGGCGCTGAGGTGGTGGGCTCGGAGGTCGTCTCCTCCGTCGTCGCCTGGCCGGTGGTAGGGGGCTCGCTGGACTGCGAGGCGTCCGGCGTCGTCTGGATCGTCGCCGGGCCGGTGGTCTGGCCCTCTTCGGTGATGCCGGCGACGTCGGCCGCCTTCAGCGCGACGACGGCGATGGTGCCCCCGACGAGGATCGCCACCGCCAGCAGAGCAACAGCACCCACGAGCAGCTGCCGCTGCCAGCTGGTGTCTTCGTCCATCAAGAGCGCTCCCGGTCGACTCGGTGGTCAGTTGCCTGCTCGCCGCGCCCTCCATCGTGACAGATGCGCCTGGTTGGGGGCTGGTGCGGTCCGCTGGCAGATCTGTCCGGCAAAGAGCAGCGCGTTGTCTTGGTCAGTCGACGTCGATCTCGCTGGAGTGCGTCCAGGCCAGCAGCTCGTCGTACGTCATGGCTGAAGAGGGCGTGGGAGTGGCCGGCGTTCGCGATCGCCCCGACCTAGTGGGGGGACATAGGCAACGGGCGAACGCCGACGCGTCTCGAAGTCGCCGCCATCTTGTGGTCGGAGGTACGCACATCCGTTCCCCTGGATCATGAGACGCGACCCAGGGGAACGCATCGGAGACGGTTACGAGCCGACCGACCCCCGCGGCTTGAGCACGAACAGGCCACGGTCCATGCTGCTGACCGCGACGATCTTCTGCTTGTAGTAGGGGTAGTTGCTCCATGTGCCGCCCTCGAACGACGCGTTGTCGTTCTCTGGGTACACGTCGAAGAAGCCCACTTCGCTCAGCTCGCCGGCCGCCACCTGGCTGGTGTCGAAGATCCGCAGGCCGGAGGTGTAGTTCGAGGCGTAGGCGCGGTCGGCCTCGGTGTAGAGGTTGTGGTCGATCGACGTCGTGCCGTTGTCGTAGGCGCCGATGACCTCCGGGTTGTCGAGGTCGCGCACGTCCCAGATGCGGGTGGTGGTGTTGATGCCGCGCAGGACCTCGTCGAGCTCGTCACCGTGCAGGAAGTAGCCCTGGTCCGGGGTGAGCCAGCCCTGGTGGCTGTAGCCGTCGTTCTCGTAGAACACCCGAGCCAGTGCGACCGGGTTGCCCTTGTCGGTGACGTCGACGATCGACAGCGTGTTCTCGATGTCGAAGATGGTCGGGCCGACGAACTCGGCATTGGAGTTGAAGCAGATCTCACGACCCTGGTAGGCGGTGTCCGGCCCGTCGTAGATCACGCACTGCGTATCGTGAATGTAGCCATGGTCGGAGAAGCAGCCTGCGGACGTCGGGCTCGAGGGGTCGTTGATGTCCACCATGTGCAGCCCGCTGTCACAGGTCCGGGTGCCGACCGCGTAGGCATAGCCAGAGTCGGTGTTTATGTTGATGTTGTGGGCGCTGCCGAAGTCGTCGTAGTGCGCGGTCTCGGAGAAGACCACGGGGCTGCCAGTGACGCCGCGCAACTCGGTGAGGTCGAAGACCTGCATGCCGTGGTCGCGGTGCTCGGAGACGACGTATGCATGGTCGTCGTACACCTTGATGTCCCGCCAGAACTGGTTACCGACGTTCGAGTGGCTCGGCAGGGTGCCGACTATGTCGGGCCGTTTGGGGTCGCTGATGTCGACGAACACGGTGCCCTCGGTGCCGCCGATGAGCGCGTACTCGCTGCGTGTCCTTGGATCGGTCCAGCCCCAGATGTCGTTGGCGAAGCTGAGGCCGAGATCGTCCAGCGTCAGGTGACTCATCATGTCGACGCCATCGCACGGGAACGTCTTCGCGGCCATTCCCCGAATGCAGGGGGCGAAGCTGCGCGGAGCGTTGCTCTTTTCGTTCGCGTTTGACGCGACGACGTTCTCGAACTCGTGAGCCTGTTGTGCTTGGCCGGGTGGATGTACGCCGCCCATTCCGTCATCGTGCGCGTACGACGCCACGGTGCTCACCACGCCGATCATCACGAACACCGCGGTCATGGCCACGGCGAGTCGAACTCTCATCGGTATACCTCTCTCTTGGAAGCGGTGAGTCACATCCTGACAGCGGGATCATCATTCCCCCGCGACCGCTCGACGAATTGTCCCACCGTCAACCTAGCCTGCGGCCTCGGTAGTTGGGAATCTACGCGAACACATCGAGCGCCACAAGACCAGGCACGCGAACCGGCCCGGCCAACCGCGCGGCGCGATGCTGAGCAAGTCCGCCCTCGGGATACGGGTGGGTCACCTGCATCCCGAGGGGGTTGACGCATCGTCGGTGCCGGGGTGTACTGTCTAGAGAGTTCGAACATGTGTTCGAACTACTCGGGTGGTGTTTCGCGGCTCATCCGAGGAGGCGGATCGCCACGGCGCGGATGGCTTCGACCCCCATTCTCGCCGGGCGGCCGCCGGCAGGGCAACCAGTCATCGGGCCAGCCAGCCATCGGGCCAGCCAGTCATCGGGAGGTGAGGCGAGCGATGCGTTCGTATGGCGAGCCGATCGACGTACGCCGAGGTCTGGTGGCCGGTCAAGAAGCGCCCGAGCAGTTCAGCTGGCGCGGTCGGAGGTGGGTGGTCCGCGAGCTCATCGCGCACTGGGTCGAGACCGGCGCCTGGTGGGAGCAGCCGGGGGTGGCGGCCCTGCTCGGCGTCGGCGCCGCAGGCGAGCTCGACACCAGTGCGACGGATGGTGGTTCGCAGTCGCGTACGTCGTTGGCGGCGGCGCCGCTCGGGGCCGACCTGCTCGGTGAACGTGACCTGTGGCGGATCGAAGCGGGCCGGAGGTTCGGCGGCGGCAAAGGCCCCGAGGGGGTCGGCGGCCACGGGGTGTTCGACCTCTCCTTCGACTGGGGGAGCGGGCAATGGCACCTCGTCCGCAGCATCGACTGATGGATCCCTTCGTCCACCTCCATGTCGCGTCCGGCTACTCGTTGAAGTACGGCGCGTCCCACCCGCATCGGCTCGTCGAGCGGGCCGTCGAAGCCGAGATGGACACCCTCGCCCTCACCGACCGAGACGGCATGTACGGCGCCGTCCGGTTCGCCAAGGCCTGCATGGCAGCCGGCATCCGCCCCATCCTCGGGGTCGATCTGGCCATCGAGCCGTCCGGGGTGGCGGGTCGGGCAGCGCCCGTGCTGAACCCGCCCCGGGCACCCATGGGGTCGGTCGCCTTGCCGGCCCGGTCCAGCCGGGCGGTCGGCGCCGACACCGCACGGGCTGGCGCGTCGCGTAGCTCACCCGCCCGCGGCGGCAGCCACAAAGAGCCGGCGCTGCCCCGAGTCACCCTCCTCGCCGGCAGCAAGGCGGGGTGGGCGGCGTTGTGCCGGCTGGTCTCCGCCACCCATCTTCGCGGTGAGCGGGGCGCACCGGTCACCACCCGGCAGCTCATCGCCGAGCACCTCGCCGACCTCACGTCCGGGCACGACATGATCGTGTTGCTCGGGCCCGCCTCAGAGCTGGGGTGGGCGGCGACCCTGCGCCGCGACGACCTGGCCCGCCAGGTCCTCCGCGGCTGGCACGACGTCACCGACCCCGCCAATCTGCTGGTCGAGGTGGTCTCCCACCGGGTGGGCGGCACCGGGCCGGGCTCGAGCCCGCATGCCGCCCGGATGGCCGGCGTGGCGGCGGCCGCCAACCATGGCACGGTCCTCACCAACGCGGTCCGCTACGCCGACCGGTCCGACGCGTCCACGGTCGACGTCCTCGACTCCGTACGCCGGCTCGTGCCCCTCGACCTGCGGCATGTCGACCGTGCCAACGCCGAAGGCTTCGTCAAGCCCGGCAAGCAGATGGCCGACATCGCCGACGAGATCTGCCGGCTCGCCGGGTTCGACCAGGGCGAGGCCGACCGGATGCTCGCCCGGACCCGCGCGGTCGCCGACCGGTGTGCGGTCGATCCGAGGGCCGACCTCGGGCTCGGCGAGGTCCACTTCCCCGAGCTCGACGTCACCGCCGGCGGCCTCGCCGACCTCGACCTCGATCTCGGCAGCGCACATGTCGCAGCAACCCCCGGCGACGCCGTACTGCGTGCCCGGTGCGACGCCGGTATCGGTCGGCTCTACGGTCCAGACCAGCACCTGGCCGTCGGCAGCCGACTCGAGCAAGAGCTCGCCGTCATCGGCCAGCTGGGCTACTCCTCCTACTTCCTCACCGTCGCCGACGTCGTCGACCTCATCCGCGACATGGGGGTCCGCGTCGCCGCCCGCGGCTCGGGCGCCGGCAGCCTGGTCAACTACCTGCTGGGCGTCTCCGGGGTCGACCCCCTCCGCTACGGCCTGTTGATGGAGCGGTTCCTCTCGCCGTTGCGCCGGGCGCTGCCCGACGTCGACCTCGATGTCGAGTCCGCCCGGCGCACCGAGGTCTACGAACGCATCCTCGACCGCTACACCGGCAACCGCTGCGTATGCGTGTCGATGATGGACACCTACCGGGTCCGCCACGCCATCCGCGACGTCGGCGCCGCGCTTGGCATGCCGCCGGGCGAGATCGACTCCATCGCCAAGGCGTTCCCGCACATCCGGGCCAAAGATGCCCGTACGGCGTTGCGTGAGCTCCCCGAGCTGCGCGCATCCGGGCTGGGGGAGGAACGACTCGACGTGCTGTTCGGGCTGGTCGAGCGGCTAGATGGGCTGCCGCGCCACATCGCCGTCCACCCCTGCGGCGTGCTGCTGTCCGACCCGACGCTGCTCGACCGCACCCCGGTGGAGGCCAGCTATCTCGGGTTCCCGATGAGCCAGTTCGACAAGGACGACGTCGAAGACCTCGGCCTGCTCAAGCTCGACGTGCTCGGTATCCGGATGCAGTCGGCGATGGCGCATGCGCTCGACGAGGTCGCTCGCGTCGACGGAGTCCGGATCGACCTCGACGACGAGGCGCAGGTTCCCCGGGACGACCCGGCGACGTACACGCTGGTCCAGAGCACCAAGACCCTCGGCTGCTTCCAGATCGAGTCACCGGGGCAGCGTGAGCTGGTCGGCAAGTTCGCTCCGGAGACGTTCGACGACATCATCATCGACATCTCGCTGTTCCGCCCCGGCCCGGTCAAGAGCGACATGGTCGTGCCGTTCCTGCGTGCCCGGCAAGGCTGGTCCAGCCCCGAGTACCTCCATCTTGACCTGGTGCCTGCGCTGGCGCAGACCTGCGGGGTCGTGGTCTTCCACGAGCAGGTGATCGAGATGATCGCGGTGCTCACCGGCTGCACGCTCGCGGAGGCCGACGAGGCGCGGCGGGCACTCGGTGACCGCGAAGGCAAGGAGCGCACCTTGACCTGGTTCATGCCCCGAGCGATGGGCCGCGGCTACTCCGCCTCCACCACCAGGCGCTGCTGGGAGGTCCTGGAGGCCTTCGCCTCGTTCGGGTTCTGCAAGGCCCATGCCGCGGCGTTCGCGCTGCCGACCTACCAGTCGGCGTGGCTGAAGGCGCATCACCCGGCGGCATTCCTCGCCGGTGTGCTCACCCACGACCCCGGCATGTATCCCAAGCGGTTGATCCTCGACGACGCGCGACAGTTCGGGATCGCGGTGCTGCCGCTCGACGTCAACACCTCCGACGACGTCTACCGCATCGAGAAGATCGCCGATGACCTTGCGGTAGGGGTAGTCGGCTATGGGATTCGGCTGTCGCTTGCGGATGTAAAAGGCATAAGTGACGCCGAGATCGCCCGCATCAGGGCTGCGCGTCCCTTCCGCTCACTCACCGACCTGTGGCGGCGGGGCCGTCCGTCGCGTCCGGTCGCCGAGCGGCTGGTGCTGGCGGGCGGCCTCGACGCGATCTACGGCATCGGGTCGCCGGTGCCGGTACGTCGCCGCGGCACCGTGACCCGGCGCGACCTGCTCTTGCAGGTCGCCGAGCTCGACCGGTGGAGCCGGGCCACCGACCGGGCCGTGCGGGCAGCCTCCGGCACGGAATTGCGGGAAAGTCGTGGTCTCCGACCCTCTTCCGGCCGCAGGTTTCCCGCAATCGACGGGGAGGGGGGGAGGGGACCGGAGAGCAGGGCTGACCCGCGTGAGCTGGCGGCTGCCCAGTCCAAGGCGCCCAACCCCGCTGACCCGGTGACGGCCGTGCAGCTGACCCTCGACCTTGACGACACCCCGGCCTTGACCGAGGCGTCCGGCCTGCCGGAGATGTCCGGCGCCGAGCGGGTTCGGGCCGAGCTGGAGATCCTCGGCCTCGATGTCAGCCAGCATGTCGTCGACTTCTACGCCCCCATGCTCGACCAGCTGGGCGTGACCTGGTCACGCGACCTGCTGCACCGCCGGAGCCGGTCGGAGCTGTTGGTGGCGGGAGTGAAGGTCGCCACCCAGACCCCCCCGATCAGGTCGGGGCGACGGGTGGTCTTCTTGACCCTGGACGACGGCACCGGGCCGGTCGATGCGACTTTCTTCGACGACGCCCAAGGCCCCTACGCCGCCACCCTCTTCCACTCCTGGCTGCTGGTGGTGCGTGGCGAGCTTCGCCGTACCGGCCCCAAGGGGGTCTCGTTGCGCGCCACCGGGTGCTGGGAGCTTCCGGTTCTTCATGGTGCCTGGCAACGCGACGGCGTGCAGGGGGTCCACGGACTGATGAGCCAGCCGCCGGTCGGGTTCGGTGCCGAAGGGGAGGGCGGCGAACACCCGGTGCACGGGGCTGCCGAAAGCCGCGGCGACGATGAGAGTGGGCCGACCGCCGGTGGGATGGGGCGTCGGCGGGTGCTGGTGCACCCCAGCGGCTTCAAACAGTCGCCGTACTCCGACATCCGTCCCGCCGGAGACGACACCAAGTCGGGCAACACGCTGCCACGCAAGCTGTGGCATCGCTCTCCCGGCAGCGCCGGATGACTGTCCGCTCGCGACTCTCGACGGGCGCCCCGCCGCTAGGGTTGAGGCAGCGGTTGGTCGGCCGGCCGCTCGTGACCCGTACAGGAGGCCGTTGGTGGTGGAGCGTCGCAGCGCTATCCGCGGCGCCGTGGTGTGGGAAGCCCTGCAATCGGTCCTGCACACCCGTCGACAGTCGCTCTCCTCAGCCCGCAGCCTGCAGGTCGTCGACCTCGGTGGCGGCACCGGGGGGATGGCCGTCCGCATCGCCGAGCTCGGCCACCAGGTCGTCGTGGTCGACCCGAGCCCCGATGCGCTCGCCTCGCTTGAACGCCGCGCCGCCGAGGCGGAAGTCACCGTGGCCGTCCGGGGCGTGCTGGGTGACGCGGCGACCCTGCTCGACGTGGTTGAGCCGGCGGCCGCCGACGTGGTGGTCTGCCATGGGGTGCTCGAGGTGGTCGACGACCCCGGTCAGGCGCTGCGGGCGGTCGCCGGTGTGCTCCTCCCCGAGGGTTACCTCAGTGTGTTGGCGGCTCAACGGTCCGCGGCCGTGTTCGCCAGGGCGGTGTCGGGGCACCTTGACGACGCCCGCACGATGCTGGGCGACCCCGACGGAAGATGGGGGCGAAGCGACCCGGTTCCTCGGCGCTTCACCCAAGAGGAACTGGAGACGTTGCTCGCCGACGCCGGCTTCGGCATCGCCGAGGTTCGTGGTGTCCGCGTATTCACCGACCACATCAGCAGCCTCGTGGTCGACTCCGAGCCGGGGGCTGCCGAGGCGCTGCTGGCGCTCGAGACTGCCGTCGCCACCCACCGCGACTTCATGGCGATGGCGACCCAGCTCCACCTGCTGGCCACCCGGCGCTGACCCGTGCGGCCCCGTCCGCGAGGCCGCCGATGGCCCTTGATGAGACCACCTGCGCGATCACGGCCGACGATACGGGGTGCACCGTGCTGCACGTCGACATGGACGCCTTCTACGCCTCGGTTGCGGTCCGGGACCGGCCAGAGCTGCGCGACCGCCCGGTGATCGTTGGCGGCGGCCACCGCGGGGTGGTGCTGTCGGCGACGTACGCCGCCCGCGAGTACGGCGTCCGCTCCGCCATGCCGATGACCCGTGCCCGCCGGCTGTGCCCCCAGGCACGGGTCATCCCACCCGACTTCGAGCGCTTCGGCGCGGTCTCGGCCGCGATCATGGAGACCTTCCGCAGCGTGACGCCATTGGTCGAGCCGCTGTCGATGGATGAAGCCTTCCTCGATGTGTCCGGCTCGTTACGCAGGTTCCCCTCGCCAACCCAGGTCGGCGTCTATCTGCAGGCCCGGATCGCCGACGAGCAGCGGATCACCTGCTCGGTCGGTGTCGCCACCACCACCCAGGTCGCCAAGCTTGCCTCGCGCCGTGCCAAGCCCGACGGGCTCGTCGTCGTACCCCCGACCGGGATCACCGCGTTCTTGCACCCGCTCGGCGTCGAAGAGCTGTGGGGCGTCGGCGACAAGACAGCGGCACAGCTCCACCGGCTCGGGTTGCAGACCGTCGGCGATGTGGCGCACACCCCGGAGAGCGTCCTCCAGCGGGCGATGGGGCCGGCGTTCGGGGCTCGCCTGCACGTGCTGGCCTGGGGCGGAGACGACCGGCATGTCACCCCTCGGCGGGGCCACGACGAGCCGGAGCGCAGCATCGGGTCCGACGAGACGTTCGGCCGCGACACCGACGACCCTGCCGTCGTGCTCCGCGAGCTCCTCCGGCTGTCGACCAAGGTTGCCGGTCGGATGCGCGCGGCCAACGTGAGCGGCCGCACCATCACCTTGCGGGTGCGGTTCTTCGACTTCACCACGATCACCCGCTCCCGTACGCTGCGCGACGCGACCAACCAGACCCCGGAGATCTATGCCACCGCGGCCGACCTGTTCGCCGCCCTTGGTCTCCAGCGGGCCCGGATCCGGCTCGTCGGAGTCAGGGTCGAAGGGCTGGGAGACACCGCCACCGCCGCCCGACAGCTCATGCTCGGACAGCGGGAGCACGGATGGGAGGACGCCGAACGGGCCGTCGACCGCGCCACCAACCGCTTCGGCGGTTCGGCGGTACGGCCGGCGACCCTCATCACGCCGCGGTCAGATCAGTCCCAGGCGCCATAGACCGAGACGCGCAGCCGTTTGTCGTGGGTGATGTTCCACAGCTGCCGGGCGTCTTCGATGTACATGTTGACGCAGCCGTGGCTGTGCCCGGAGAACGGGTTCACCATGGTCGCCGAACCGTGCAGGGCCTGACCTCCGTCGAAGAACTGCGAGTACGGCATCGGGCTGTCGTACAGCTGCGAGTGGTGGTCCTTGTTGCGGTAGTAGACGTAGGTGTTCCCGGTCCGGGTCTTGTGGGTGTACGAACCGCCGCGGACCAGCCAGGTGTTCTTCAACCGGCCCCCATGCCACAGCGTGACCTGGTGCATCTTCCGGTCGTAACAGGCGTGCCAGCCAGCCGACTTGCAGATGCGCGGAACCTTGCCCCGGTGCCGGACGGTGTCGCGCAGCAGGTGAGCCCACGTCTGGTGGCCGGCAACGCCGGTCACCCGGATGTCTTCGCGGCGCTGGAACCGCTTCACCGCCTGCCGGGTCTGGGTGCCGAAGGTCCCGGTCACCGGGCCGTCGTATACGCCCCGCCACCGCAGCCGGTACTGCAGCTCATAGACGTGGTCGATGTTGTACACCGATCTGTCGGCGTCGCCGTACCGGGTGATCTCGCGGGCAAACCGGTCCCGCATGCCGAACCGGTCGGCCGCGGCCGTCGCAGCAGCCGAGGCGGTGACCCCGCTGTTTCCGGGCTGCGGGCCCGAGAGCGCCTGCGCCGGCGCGACGGCGGCGAGACTGACTGCCATGGCCGTTGCGCTGAGGACCCCCAAGAATGTTCTCATCGTTCTTTCCTCCCGTGCGCCTCGTGCGCGGTCGATGGGCCACCGTCCCCCATGCTCGCCATGGGGACCGGCCGTGTCTGGTGCGCCTGGACGTCGCACGGCCGTGAGGTACCCACACCGTGGCTGGTCCATGCACTTGCTAGACGCGCGGCGAGCCGATTTGGTTGCCTCCCGTGCGGTGAAGTCCATGAATTTCCGCGGCTGGGTTTCCTACCCCGCGATGGGCGCTTAGACTAAGGCCATACCGGACTACCCCGCGTCGGTTGGAGGATATGGTGCCGCTCTCCGAAGAAGAGCAGCGTCTGCTCGAGCAGATGGAAGAAGCGCTCGCGACTGAAGACCCCAAGTTCGTCTCCACGCTGCGCGGCGCCTCCTCACGCTCGCACCACAAACGGATCGGGATCCTCGCCATCTTGGGCTTCCTGGCCGGGATCGCGCTGTTGATGACCGGCGCCGTCACGATGCTCACCTACGTGGCCGTTGCGGGGTTTGTGCTGATGCTCGGCGGTGCGTACCTCGCCCTCTCGCACTGGCGTCGGATGGGCGAGCCCGACCTGCCGGAGAACGTCCATCCCATCGGCAAGTCCAAGGGGCGCGCGTCGGCGCCCAAACACCCCGGGTTCATGAACCGGATGGAAGACCGCTGGCGTCGTCGCCGCGACGACTACTGACGGACTACTGACGCGACGACTACTCGTCGACCAGCGCCGGGCGCCGACGCACCCGGGAAGTCAAAGTTGCCCAGCCGGTCCGGATGTCGGGCAGCAGCGAACTCGGCCACAGGAGTGCCCGGAGCCGCTGTCCACGGTCGGCGCCTCTGGAGATCACGGACATGACCTCCCTGGCGTCAGTGGCCGGCGCCGCGTCGGGCAGTGACGACCGCGCATAGCGGGTCCGCTCGACGCTGAGCGTGAGTCGGCTGAGTGCCGCAAGGCCACCTGCGTCACCGTCGAGCATCGGGACAACCATCCGTTGCCGTGCGCGCGGCGTCATGGAGCCGGACCAGGGCAGCCGCAGGTCGCGGATGTGGTCGCGCAGTTCGGTCCAGGCCGACTCGGCCGCCTCGTCCTCCTCGAGGGGACGGCTCAGCCGCGCCCGTCGTACGCCCCATCGCAATGCCGCGGGCAAGAGCAGCAGGACCATGACGGCCAGAGTGACCAGGACCGTGTTGGACGGTATCCGGCCGTCGCCTCCACGGCCGCCGGCCGCGGGGTCGACGGCCTCGGTCGACGCCGTCGGGTCGGCAGTGGACAGTCCCGTCGGACGGATAGAGGTGGGGACGCTCTCACTGGGGCCGGTCGGGATGGTCGGGGTCGAAACGGGTCGGCGGGCGTACGCGGGCAGGGGGGCACCCACCCCAGGGGTGGGCTCGAACCGCACCCAGCCGACCCCTTCGAAGTACAGCTCCGGCCAGGAGTGCAGGCTGTAGGAGGTGAAGACGTGCTCTCCTGCCTCGTTCAAGCGCTCCGGCTGCAAGAAGCCGACCACCACCCGGGAGGGGATGTCTTGCATCCGCGCCATCATCGCCATCGTGGCCGCGAATTGCTGGCAGAAGCCGCGGCGCTCGTCTAGGAAGTCGACCATCGACTGGAAGCCGTAGCCGTAGCCCGCGTCGAGGTCATAGGTGAACTCGTCCGGGTCGCGGAAGAAGTCTTGCAGGAGCACCGCCCGCTGGTAGTCGTTGGCCGCGCCAGAGGTGACGAGCTCGGCCGTGGTGGCCACAACTGACGGGACGCCCTCGGGCACCGTGGTGTACCGGTCGGCGATGCTATCCGGCGCCAGCGGGGCGCCCTCGATCTGTGCCGCGGTCGGGCTGAGCTCGGCGTAGCTGACCGAGTAGCTCCGCAGCGTGTTCAACGCATCTGTATCGGTCACGGTGACCGTCTGGTCCGGCACCACGTAGGCCCATTCGGGTCCGATGCCGACCGTTTCGATGTTGAACGGGACGGGGAGCCAGGGGGTGTCGTTCGGGAAGCTGGCCGTCTGGCTGATCCGCATCGCCCGGCTTTGCTGGGCCACCTCAGACGACAGCCCGGTCGGAGCGGGGAGCACGTTGTCGGCGGGGATGGTGTCGCTGATGTTGACGGTCTGCGCCGTCCAGGCGTCCGGCCCGGGCTGGTCCAACGCCACCATCCGCAGATACTCTGGGCTCACGTCGCTCTCGACCGTGAGCAGATCGACCGGCTCGTTTCGGCGCAGGCTGCTGGCAAGGCTCACCATCGGGTCCTCGAAGGTGATGCCGATCCCCGAGCCGCCGCCGGAGCCGCCTCGATCGAGCAGCGAGCCGGCGAAGCTGGGAACAAAGATCGGTACGACGACCGCAATGGCCAACGCCAACAGGCTGATCCGTCTCCCGGTGGCTCCGAGACCGGACGTGTCGATGGCACCTTTTTGCTCTGGGGCTGTGTGGCGCGCCACCAGGCGGCCCCAGTGCACGAGCCGGTCTCGCTCGTCCAGCATGATCAACGCGAGGTAGCCGACCGCGCCGGGCAGGAACCCGTAGACGGGCACGCCGTCGGGAAGTGCCGCAACCGGCACGGTGTAGAGCGCCAGGAGCGGCAGACCCGCCAGCGGAACGCGACCGATCCAGATCGCCAGGTCCACAGTGGTGGCGATGAGCGCGATGAAGAACACGACCATCATGGTCAAGCCGACACTGGCTGGGGTCGGGGCGGCGTAGGCCTGGGCAACGTCCGTCCCGGAGCGCACCATGTCCTCGATCGTGTCCAAGGTGCGTCCGGTCGGGATCACCCCGTACTTCGCATGGCGTCCGTAGCCGAGCAGGATCATCTCGGCGAGCGCTGCAAGCTGGATGACGAACACGATGAGAGCCGGAACGCGCAGCAGTCGCAGCGCCGCCCCGACGATCAAGGTCGCGGCGGCGACCAGGGCGCCGAGCCAGAAGAAGCGCTTCTCGCCGAGGGCCGGGAAGAAGCAGAGCGACATCGCGACGGTGGTCAGCCAGCCGAGGGCTGTGAGCTTGTACCGCTCGGTGACCACCGCGCTCATGCGGCTGGCCCTTCCGAGGAGCCGAGTAGGTCGGCGATGAAGTCGCGCTTGACGGTGGAGCTGCTGCCGGTGAGGTCCTTCCACACCGAAGGCAGCCGGTCACCCGGTTTGGCCACCACAACCGACCAGCCGTTGCGCGCCAGCAAGGTGGCTTGCTCCTCGGCGGGCAACGTCGGCGCAGCCTCACCGGTGCCGCCTCGCGCCCAGCCGGCGACGTCGATGACGATGGCCATGGCCCGGGTGGCACCCCTGCGCAGCTCCGACAACGCGGCGACGTCGGTGGTGCTCACCGCACCGAGCACCGCCACCACGAGGCCGGTGGAGGCCGTTTCGGGAGAGGCGTTGGCGAACTCACTGCGGGCGCTCGTGCGGATCACGGCCAGTGAGTCGAGGAGCAGCTGCACTTCTGCGGGTCCGCTGATGCCACGGTCGTGCCACATCGCGTCGCCTGCGCGGACGTCGTCGGTGAGAGTTCGCACCGTGAACTGCTGTGCGGCCAAGTGGGCTCCAACCGACGCGGCCGCCGAGACGGCGTACTCGAAGGACGACGCCGGACCGGTGCCGCGATGGGCCACCGCGCGGGTGTCGAGCAGGATCGTCGCGCGGCTTTGGTAGGGCTGCTCCTCGCGCCGCACCATCAGCTCGTCGGTGCGTGCGGTCGACCTCCAATGGATGCGGCGTAGGTCGTCACCCATCCGGTACTCCCGAACCGTGACGTCTTCGGTGCCCGTCGCCGCGAAGGCCCGCGGGCGGTTGTCACCCGTGCCCGACCAGTCACCGGACAGCGAGACTGCCGGGAGGGTGGTGACGACCGGCGTCACCACCAGGCTCGACCGGGCGGTGAATGCCCGAGTGAGCTCGACGAACCCGAACGGGTCACTGAGTCGGACCGTGAGCGGGCCGATCGAGTACCGACCGCGGATCTCCGATCGCACCGAGTACGTCATCGAGCGGTGCCATCGGGGGCGCAGCTGGTCCAGCACGAAACGGGGGCGGCTGCCCAAGACGTAGGGGACCTGGTCCTCCAACAGCATCAGTCCGGTGGGGGCGCGGCCGGGGTTCTCCAGCCGGAGCTGCACCGTGGCCCCTTGGCCGGCCGGCACCCGGGAGGGGGTGATGTCACGCGAGCACGACAGCAGGTAGCGCGACCGGTGGGCGACCATCGCCGTGACCAGCGGGAGTGCGACCAGGAGCAGCCCGACCCGCAACAGGTCCCGCTGGCCCAAGATGATCGCGCACACCGTGCTGGTGATGCCCGCAGACAGGAAGGCCCGCCCGCGGGTCGTCAGCGTGGACAGCGCCGATCGCATGAGCCGTCGCCTCCCCTCGGTCAGGCCGGCGCGGTGGCTTCGGGGACCCGGATGGCTCGCAACAAAGAGGTGATGACCTGTTCCGCTCCCCGGCCACCCATCTGTGCCTCGAGCCCGGTGATCACCCGGTGCGCCAGCACGGGTCCGGCCAGCACCTGGAGGTCGTCGGGGATGACGTAGTCGCGTGCTTCGAGGGCGGCCAACGCCCGAGCCGCGCGAATCAGGTGCAGGCTCGCCCGCGGTGACGCCCCTAACCGGAGGTCGGGTGACCGTCGAGTCGCCGACGTGATGTCTACCGCGTAGTGCTTCACCGGGTCGGAGACATGCACGGTGCGGACGGTCTCGACGAGCTTGGCGATCTCGGCCGCGTCGGTCACCGGCTCCAGATCATCCATCGGGTTGGCCGCAGAGTGAGTGTCGAGCATGGCCAGCTCCGACCTCATCACGGGGTAGCCCATCGAGACCCTGGCCATAAACCTGTCGCGCTGGGCCTCCGGCAGCGGGTAGGTGCCTTCCATCTCGATGGGGTTCTGGGTGGCGATGACCATGAACGGCGCCTGGAGCTCGTACGTCGTACCGTCCACCGTGACCTGCCGCTCCTCCATACACTCCAGGAGCGCCGACTGGGTCTTGGGGGATGCCCGGTTGATCTCGTCGCCCACCACGATGTTCGCGAAGACACCCCCGGGCCGGAACTCGAACTCGCGGCTGTCGCGGTTGTAGATGGAGACTCCGGTCACGTCCGAGGGCAACAGGTCGGGCGTGAACTGGATGCGCTTGACTGTGCAGTCGATCGACCGGGCCAAGGCCTTGGCCAACATGGTCTTGCCGACTCCAGGCACATCCTCGATGAGCAGATGGCCCTCGGCCAGCAGCACCGTCATCGAGGTGCGCACCACGTCGGGCTTGCCCTCGATCACCCGCTCGACGTTGTCGCCGATCCGTTTCGTCACGGCAGCGAGGTTGTCGAAACTACTCATCCACGATCCCCTAGCAGGTCTGCTGGCCCACTCTCCATCGGCCGGGCGTCGCCCGGGCCATGGATACAAGTGGCGGCTCCGATGATCCTGACAACTCCGACGCCTACCCGCCATGTCAGCGGGATAACGATGTGATGACGCTCGGCGGCCGCGCGATGACCGATTGCGGGGGCACGACTCGCCGCGTCCGACGGTACCTCATGTCTAGAACACCACCGCGCGCGGTGCCCACGGGGGTCCTGGGATCCTCAACCGGCACGCTCCACGTCGTGACCGCTCAAGACGGCGCGACGACGGGCCAGCCCTAGCCTTTGCCGACTCCGACATCCGAGGGTCGTAGGTGACGATCTGACCGAGTTCCACGCCACCGCCGCTGAGGCGGGAGACCGGCGATGGCAGGTCCTGCCAGCATCTCCGCCCAGCGTCCCCCTGGGAACTCCGTCGGCGGGGGACGGCACCGCCGACACGTGCGAAAGGGGTTGACGGTGGAGTGTGGTGGGGTAAAGTGGCGGACAGTGGAGGAAAGGGAGGTGGTGACCGATGTTCTTGGGCACCCACACCCCCCGGCTGGACGACAAGGGCCGGATCTTCCTTCCCGCGAAGTTTCGAGAAGAGCTGTCGGAGGGACTGGTGGTGACGCGAGGACAGGAGCGCTGCCTGTACGTGTGGACTGCGGCGGAGTTCCGCACCTTCACCGAGCAGCTGCGCAAGGCACCCGTCACCAACAAGCGCGCGCGCGACTTCATGCGGATGCTGTTCGCCGGCGCCTCCGCCGAGATCGCCGACAAACAGGGCCGGGTCACCTTGCCCCAGATGCTTCGCGACTACGCCGGCCTGCGACGCGAGTGCGTGGTGATAGGAGCGTTCAACCGCGTCGAGATCTGGGACGCCGCGGCTTGGAACAGCTATAGCGAGGAGCAAGAACCCGCCTTTGCGGACTGGTCCGAGGAGGTGCTCCCCACCACCGAGTCCTGACGCCGGGTCGTACGTCGAGGTCTCCGGACCGCCCCTTCACACCTTCTGACACACCTTCCCCGGTGCCAGACGGTGACCCGAAGGAGCGGGCGGGGACCTGGATGGCACGAACCGGCGGCCAACGCCACACCGCGAATCCATCCATCTCCCGAAGGGTCGAACATGTCACAGCTCCCGCAGGGTCGAACGCTTCACGCGTGGGGAGGCGAGGCGATGAAGGACGCGTCGCCCGTGCGCCGAGTACGCGAAGAGGTCAAGGACGGCGTCGCCGTCGTGGCGGCCTCGGCCGCGGCCTCAACAGCCATCGCGGTCATCGCCACCGTGCTCACCCGACTGTTCGACTGACGCGTGGCCATGACCATGCCTCGGCACGTTCCGGTCCTCCTCGACCGGGTCGTCGCCCTGGTCGCGCCGGCGCTCGACGCCGCAGGATCCGTGCTCGTCGACGCGACGCTCGGCCTCGGCGGGCACACCGAGGCGATCTTGACCAAGTGCCCGAACGCGCGGGTGGTCGGACTCGACCGCGATCCGCTGGCGCTGGAACTCGCCGCTGCCCGGCTGGCCGGATTCGCCGACCGCACCACGCTTGTTCATGCGGTGTACGACGAGCTTCCGCGCGTGTTGGCCGACCTGGGCATGCCCAGGGTCCAAGGGGTGCTGTTCGACCTGGGAGTCTCCTCGATGCAGCTCGACGAGCCTGCCCGTGGCTTCGCCTACGCCCAAGACGCCCCACTGGACATGCGGATGGACAGCACGCGCGGGATCACCGCCGCTGAGGTGCTCAACACGTACTCGGTCAAGGAGCTGTCCAGGATTTTCGCCAAGTACGGCGAGGAGAGGTTCGCTCGCCGTATCGCGGAGTCCGTGGTCCGCGCCCGGCGCCGCGAGCCGTTCCACTCCAGTGCGCGGCTGGTCGAGCTGATCCGCGCCGCGATCCCCGCACCCGCTCGACGTACCGGCGGCAATCCGGCCAAACGCACCTTCCAGGCGTTGCGGATCGAGGTCAACGAGGAGCTCGCCGTGCTTGAGCGCGCACTCCCGGCAGCCATCAGCGCGTTGGCCGTCGGCGGACGCATTGTGGTGATGTCTTACCAGTCGCTCGAGGATCGACTCGCCAAACAGGCGTTGGCCTCCAAGGCAGTGTCGACCGCCCCCGTCGACCTTCCCGTTCTGCCGGCCGGACACGAGCCGGAGCTCCGGCTGCTCACCCGGAGGGCGCAGGTGGCGACTCCGGAGGAGATCAGCGCAAACCCCCGGGCGCAGTCAGTCCGGGTCCGCGCTGCCGAACGCATCCGGGAGGCCGCGTGAGCTCGTTTCTGACCACGGCGCGGGCGCGAGCCCTGCGCCCGAACATCTCGTTGTCGCGACCACGGCTGACCATCGTCCCCAAGGTGGCGGCCCGGGCGCCGCGGGTTCCCTTCGTGCTGTTGGTCGTCACCGTGCTGGCGGGCGGGCTGATCGGCTTGTTGCTGCTGAACACCGCTTTGCAGCGCGGCGCCTATGCCGTTACCGACCTGCGTGAGAGGTCCGCCGATCTCGCGCTGCGACAGCAGCACCTAGGCCTCCAAGTCGCGGAACTGCAGCAGCCACAGCGGCTGGCGGAGCAGGCGGTGGCCCTCGGCATGGTTCGCAACGACAACCCAGCATTCCTCTCGCTGTCCTCCGGAGCGATCGTGGGCACCCCGATGCCGGCGGTCGCGGAGAACCAGGTCAGCATCGCGTACGGCGTTCAAGTAGCCGGCGACGACAGCGGCAAGGTGGCCCCGCCCGTCGCCGGCGCAGGGAACAGCCAGAGCACCGGCACCGAGCACGAGCCAGCCCAGCGCACCGGCACCGACGGGGCAGATCGCCGGGACGGAGCAGATCGCGGCACCCCAAAGCGCTCCCAGAGTGCACAGCGACCACGGGACAGGAACAGCAGCAGCCGCGGTGACTGACCCAAGACAGCGGCCACAGGATCCGACGAAGGGAGTCTCGGTGACGCAGCGCACGCCCGACAGCCGGGGCCGCGGTCCCAAACGCTCCGGGGCGAAGCGGCCCGCGGCGCAGCGCTCCGCGGGACAGCGGCCTTCGGCACAGCGCTCGGGGACGACCAAGCGCCCGACCCGACGAGTTTCGACTAATGGGCCCCGGGTGAGCGGTTCGACCGCCGCCAAGGAGTCGATCAAGCGGCCCGCCCGTCGGCGCCGGGCAGCCGCGACCGGGCCGATCTCTCGCAGAGTGCGAAGGCGCTTCGGACGCCGACCACGCATGATGAGTCTCTCCACCGGGCCGTTTCGGCTGTGGAGCGCGTTCTGCGTGATGGCGTTCATCCTCTCGCTGTTCGCCGCGCGACTCATCCAGCTGCAAGGCATTGACGAGAACGACTACGCGGCGATCGCCGTCCAGAAGGGCGCCCAGACGATCACGATCGAAGCGCCACGAGCGCCGATCTACGATCGCAACAATGTGGCGCTGGCACAGACCGTCGACGCTGCGAAGCTGGTGGCGGACCCGACGTACACGGAGAACAACGCGATCGCGATCGCGACGACGCTCCGCGAGCGGCTCGGCCTGGACTACCTGGCGACCCTCGAGCTGTTGCGCAAGCCCGAGACGCGCTACGTCGAGCTGGTTCGGCACCTGGAGCCCAAGCTCGCCGCCGACGTGGTCTCCGAGCTCAACGAGGCAGCCCTGCCGGGGGTGTACGCCGACGACGACACCTTGCGCGTGTATCCCGCGAACGACGTGGCCGCCAACCTCGTGGGCTTCGTCGGCACCGACGGCAACGGGCTCGCCGGCTTCGAGCACGCCCTTGACACGACACTCGCCGGGCAGGAAGGCTCCGCGACCTTCGAGGTGGCCGACGGCCAGCGGCTGCCGCTGGCCGACAGCACCGTGGTCGAACCCGAGGAAGGCACCGGCGTCCAGCTGACGATCGACGAGGATCTGCAGTTCCTCGCTCAACGCCGGTTGGCCGAGGCTGTCGAGCTGTCCGGTGGTAGCTCGGGGGCCGCCGTCATCATGGACGTGCAGTCCGGGCAGCTGCTGGCCCTCGCGGACTACCCGACCTTCGACCCCAACCAGCGGCAGAGATCCGACCCGGCCGACTACGGCTCCCGAGCGATCCAAGACGTCTACGAACCGGGCAGTGTGGAGAAGGTGCTGACTTTCGCCGCGCTGATCGACGCGGGCTATGTCACCCCTCGGACGAAGATCACCGTGCCGTCGTCGTTGCCTCGGGGAGACGCCGTCATCAACGACTACTTCACCCACGGGACGTTGCGGCTGACCGCCACCGGAGTGGTGGCTGTGTCGTCCAACATCGGCACCGTGCTGGCCGCTGAGGAGATGCCGAGCCGGGAGCTCTATCAGTACCTCCGTGGCTTCGGGTTGGGCAGCGAGACCGGCCTCGCGCTCGACGGCGAGACTGCCGGTCTGCTCCCCCGGCCGGAGAGCTGGCTGCCGATCAGTCACGCGACGATGGCCTTCGGCCAGGGGTTGAGCGTCAACGCGGTGCAGATGACGGCGGCGATCGCCACCGTCGCGAACGGCGGCACCTACATCCAGCCCTCCCTCGTCCGCGGCTACGTCGACAACGAGGACAACTTCACCGCGGCCGACCCCCCGGTGCAGCGGCGCGTGGTGAGCGAACGGACGGCGCGGCAGGTGGCCAAGATGATGGAGGCGGTCACGGCTGACGACGGTACGGCGCCCGCGGCCCAGATCAACGGCTACCGCGTGGCGGGCAAGACCGGTACGGCCCAGCGCGTGGACGACTCCTGCGGCTGCTACGACGGCTCTTTCACGGTCTCCTTCGCCGGGTTCGCCCCTGCCGACGACCCCCGGTTCGTGGTCTACGTCGTCGTGCATTCCCCGACCGACGGCAACGGCGGTGGCGGAACCGGTGGGCCGGTGTTCCACGATCTGATGACGGCGACGCTGCAGCAGTTCGGTGTGCCGCCCACCGGCCGGCGCTCACCCGCTCTGCCCTCAGAGTGGTAGGCGTCGGTAGCCTCACCTCTGTGTCATCGCAGCCGGGAGCAGGGAGCGCACCGTCGCGTCCCGGGTCCGTGACGCCCGTTCCGCTGTCCGCTGTGGCCTCCCGGCTAGGGATCTCGGGCCCGCCCGCGGGGTCTGATGTGCCTCTCACCGGGATGTCGCTGGTGTCGAGAACCGTGCGCCCAGGGGACCTCTATGCCGCATTGCCCGGTGCGCGCACGCACGGTGCCCGTTTCGCCGCAGACGCGAGACAGGCCGGTGCGGCTGCGGTGCTGACCGACGCCGAAGGCGCCGAGATCGCCGCCGGCTCGGGGCTGCCGATGCTCGTGATCGAGCGTCCCCGCGAAGTCGTCGGCTCGACGGCGGCACTCGTCTACGGCCAACCGGCCCGCGACCTCCTGCTGATCGGGGTCACGGGCACGCAGGGCAAGACGACGACGAGCCAGCTGATCAAGGCGGGACTGACGGCGGCTGGGCGCCGTGCCGCGGTGATCGGGACGATGGGGACCTGGGTAGACGGCGTGCAGGTCAAGAGCCTGCTCACCACTCCCGAGGCCCCCGACCTGCACGCGCTGTTCGCCGTGATGCGTGAAGCAGACGTGGACGTATGCGCGATAGAGGTGTCGAGCCATGCGCTGGTGATGGGCAGGGTCGACGGGGTCGTGTTCGACGTCGCGGTGTTCCTCAACCTGGGTCGCGACCACCTCGACTTCCACATCACGGTCGAGGACTACTTTGCGGCAAAGGCCGACCTGTTCACCCCCAAGCGCAGTCGGCGCGCCCTGGTCAACGTCGACGACGAGTACGGCGCCCGGCTGCTCGCGACGCCAGCCGTGCCCACCCGCGCCTTCTCCCCGACCGGACGGGCCGCGGACTGGCGGGCGGAGCACATCCGCGCCACCGTGGACGGCTCGACCTTTGTGGTTCAAGGGCCCGAGGAGTTGCGGGTGTCGGCCTCGGTGCCACTGGTCGGCGCCTTCAACGTCGCCAACGCACTCTGCTCGCTGGCCGCGATCGGGGAGGCCGGCGGCGACGTGGCCGCGGCAGCGACCGGCATCGCCGACCTGAGAGCGGTCCCCGGCCGGATGGAGCGCATCGACGTCGGCCAGGACTTCTCCGTCGTCGTCGACTATGCCCACAAGCCGGACGCCGTGGCGGCAACGTTGACGGCGCTCCGCGCGGTGACGGCGGGTCGGTTGACAATCGTGATCGGCGCCGGTGGAGACCGAGACCGGGGCAAGCGACCCATGATGGGTCAGCTCGCGGCCGGACTGGCCGACGTGATGGTGGTGACCGACGACAACCCGCGCACAGAGGATCCGGCCGCGATCCGCGCCGAGCTCATCGCCGGCGCCAGGGCAGCAGGCGGACTCACCGTGATCCGCGAGGTTGGTGACCGTCGGCAGGCCATCGCGGAGGCGCTCGCAGCCGCTCGGCCAGCGGACACTGTGCTGATCGCGGGCAAGGGGCATGAGACCGGCCAGCAGGTCAACGACCAGATCCGGCCGTTCGACGACCGTGACGTCGCCCGCGCCGTCTTGGCCGAGCTCATCGAGTCCGCGCGCCCGCGGTCTGGCGGACAGCAGTGATCGCGATGACGCTCGGCCAGATCGCCGCTGCGGTCGGGGGATGGGTGGTGGACGGCGGTGCCGACCTCCAGGTCACGGGCGACGCCTTCATCGACTCCCGCCAAGCCGTGACCGGCGGGCTCTTCGTGGCGGTGGCCGGCGAACGCGCGGACGGACACGATTTCGCCGACGCCGCTGTGAGCGGAGGAGGGGTGGGAGCGTTGGTGAGCCGGCCGGTGGGGGTGCCGGCGGTCGTGGTGGGTGATCCGGTGCAGGCACTCGGCGTGCTGGCACAGCATGTTCTGGCATCGGTGCCGGCGCTGATCGTCATCGGGATCACCGGCTCCCAGGGCAAGACGAGCACGAAGGACATGTTGGCCCAGCTGCTGGAGCGGTCGGGGGAGACCGTCGCCCCGGTGGGGTCGTTCAACACCGAGATCGGGGTGCCGTTGACTGCGTTGCGGGTGCGTCGGTCCACCCGGTATCTCGTGACCGAGATGGGGGCGCGCGGGCCCGACGACATCAGGTACCTGGCCGCGATGGTCCACCCGTCGGTAGGGGTCGTGCTCAACGTCGGCGTCGCCCACCTCGGGGAGTTCGGTTCGCGAGCCGACATCGCGGCAGCGAAGGGACAGCTCGTGGAGGCTCTCCCGGCCGACGGCCTGGCCATCTTGAACGCCGACGACCGGCTCGTCGCGAACATGAGAGATCGCACGTCGGCGGGGGTGGTCACCTTTGGCGAGGCGGCCGGCGCCGACATCCGGCTCGACAACGTCCACGTCGACGACGAGGGCCGCGCCTGCTTCTCGATACGAACGGGAGCCGAGGCGGCCGACATCGTGCTCCCCCTCGTCGGCGCGCACCAGGCCCGCAACGCCGCCGCCGCGGCCGCCGCCGCGCTCGGGTTGGGGATCCGGCTTGCCGACGTCGCTGAGGCGCTGCGCTCGGTCACCGCTCGATCTCCGTGGCGGATGGAGGTGGCCACCACGCGTGGTGGCGTCACCGTGATCAACGATGCCTACAACGCCAATCCCGACAGTATGCGCGCGGCTCTGCACGTGTTGGCGGGTTTCAGGGACCGACGCGAGCCCGACACCCGGACGTTCGCGGTCCTGGGCGAGATGATGGAGCTCGGCCCCTCCAGTGATGAGGAGCACGGCGAGGTCGGCCGCCTGGCGGTGCGACTCGGCGTCTCACAGCTGGTCGTCGTCGGGGAGCCTGCTCGGCCCGTGCACCTTGCCGCGGTGCTACAAGGATCCCGCCCCGACGAGTCGGTCTGCGTCGCTGACGGAGAGGCGGCCCTCGACTTCCTGCGTGGCGCGTTGCGTCCTGGCGACATCGTTCTCGTGAAAGCATCCAGAGCCGCCGGTCTGGAGGAGGTTGCTCTGGCCCTGCTCGAGGACGCGGGCACGGTCGACGAGACCGGGCAGGGCCAGTCGGGGTCCGGCTCATGAGGGCGCTCCTGCTGGCAGGCGGCTTCGGGCTGATCGGCACCCTGGTCGGCACTCGGTGGGCGATCACGATCTTGGCGAAGAAGGGGTACGGCCAGCTCATCCGCGACGACGGCCCGACCTCCCACCACACCAAGCGCGGCACCCCCACCATGGGCGGGCTGGTGGTGATCATCGCCGTGGTGTTCGCCTACTTTGCCGCCAAGCTGCTTACCGTGGACTCACCGTCTGCGTCAGCGCTGTTGTTGTTGTTCTTGCTTGTGGGGCTCGGTCTGGTCGGCTTCTTGGACGACTACATCAAGATCGCCAAACAGCGCAGCCTCGGGCTGAGGAGCAAGACGAAGTTCGGCGGCCAGATCGTGGTCGCGGTGACCTTCGGCTGGCTCTCGCTCCAGTTCCCCGACGACCGAGGAAACGGCCCGGCGTCCCAGGCGATCTCATTCGTGCGCGTGTTTGACTGGGAGATCCCGGCGGTCCTGATCATCCTCTGGGTCCTGGTCATGATCGCCGGCACCAGCAACGCGGTCAACCTGACGGACGGCCTGGACGGGCTCGCGGCCGGGAGCTCGATGATGGTCTTCGGCGCCTACACGTTGGTGGGCATCTGGCAGAACAATCAGTTCTGCCGGATCACACCGGGACGCCAGTGCTACAACGAGATTCGCGATCCGCTCGACCTGGCGGTTGTCGCCGCCGCCATCACCGGCGCACTGTTCGGCTTCTTGTGGTGGAACGCCTCCCCGGCCAGGATCTTCATGGGCGACACCGGGTCGCTGTCGCTCGGAGGGGCGATGGCCGGCCTCGCGATCATGACCCGCACGGAGCTGCTGCTCGTGGTGCTCGGCGGTCTCTTCGCCATGATCACGTTGTCGGTGATCGCCCAGGTCGGCTACTTCAAGGCGACCAAGGGCAAGCGCCTCTTCCGGATGGCGCCGTTGCAGCACCATTTCGAGCTGCTCGGATGGGCCGAGGTGACCATCGTCATCCGGTTCTGGATCATCTGCGGTATCTGCGTCGCCACCGGTCTAGGCCTGTTCTACGCCCAATGGGTGCTGGGGGTCTCAGGCGGCTGATGACCGACCGCGACGTCTCCTGGCTGGGCGCGGCCCATCGGCACTCGGAGTGGCCACAGGTGCGCGCAGTCGTCGCGGGCATCGGGGTTGCGGGATTCGCTGCCGCCGACGCCTTGACACAG
>JACCUS010000055.1 GCA_013811715.1 Nocardioidaceae bacterium | reverse complement strand
CGACCGGCACGCAGCGACTTCACCTCGGTGCCAGTCAGGGCGAGCCCCGCCTCGTAGCTGTCCTCGAGGTGGTAGTTGTAGCGCGCCTTGCGGTTCTGCGCGATCAGCTTGCGCCCGCGCTCCTTGGCCATGCGGGACATCATCCCTCATCCTCCGACCGGCGCGAAATCCTCAGCTACAGCCACTGAGCCGGGTCGACGGTCCCCCCGTTGACGTAGACCATGAAGTGCATGTGGCACCCGGTGGAGTAGCCCGTGGAGCCGACGTACCCGATCAGCTCCCCCTTGTCGACCTGCTCACCCTGGCCCGCGGCGAACGAGGTCATGTGGTTGTAGGAGGTCGACAAGCTGACGCCGCTGACGAAGCCGTGGTCGATGATGATCCGGTTGCCGTAGCCGGCGTTGTAGTACGCGGAGATGACCCGCCCGGACGCCGACGCGTACACGGGGGTGCCGCAGCCGGCGCCGAGGTCGAGGCCGTCGTGCAGCTTGTAGATGCCCAAGATCGGGTGCAGGCGCATCCCGTACGACGACGTCACGTAGCCGCTCGCCACCGGGGCGCTCAAGACGGCGCCGCCATCGTCGACGTACGGCCCGGCGGCGTGCTGGGGCGCCACCTCGGCGCGGAGTTCGGCCGCCCGCTCGGCGCGCCGTTCGGCGCGGCGTTCGGCGATCCTGCGCAACCGCTCCTCGACCCGCTGCCGCTCCTGTTCGAGCCGGTTCAGCCGCTGGATCTCCTCCTGCTTGGCCGCCGCAACCTCCTGACGGATCGCCCGGAGGTCGCTCAGCCGGTCGGCGACGTCTTGCTTGGCGACTCTCGCCTGGGCTTGCAGCGTGCGCTTCGTCTCCAGGTTCTCAGCGGCGGCGATCCGCCTCTCGGCGGTCTCCTGCCTTGCCTCTTGGAACCGCTGCTCGGTGAGACCCAGCAGCACCTCGGCGGCCTCGAGCTCTTGCACCGCCACCGACTGCGCGTCCAGCACGGTGTCGGCCGCCTGCAGGTTGGTCAGCGCGTCCTCGGGCGTGTTGGAACCGAAGGTGGCGTCCAGCACGAACGAGTCGGCCCCGCCGGTCTGGTAACTGGAGACGGCGTAGGCGGCAAGCTCGTCACCCTTGACCTCGACGTCCTCTCGGCCCTCGACGAGCTCGAGCCGGGCATCTTCGAGCCGCTCGACGGCCAGGTCGAGCTGCGCTTGCATCTGCCGGTCGCGGAGCACCGCCTGGTGGACCTGTTCGCGCAGGTCGGCGAGCTTCTCGCGGGCGGTCGCCAGGTCCTCGACCCCGGATGCGACCCTCGCCTGTGCCCGCACGAGCCGTGTCGAGATCTCCTGAAGGTGGGTCTCACCGTTGTCGATCCTGTTGCCGAGCGCGTCTCGGCGATTGTTCAGCTCGTCGCGACGGTCATCGGACGCCACGCTCGAGGACGGACTCCACAACGCAGTAGCGATCAGTGACGCGGTGAGCGCCATGGCCATGCCGGTTCGGGCTCGTCTCGTACGTCCGTGAGGGAAACTTCGGACCACAGGTGAAGACCTAACGGTGAGGGGGACGGACGTTGCCGCTTCGACGGTAGCGGAGTCGGTTCGGCCGATCCGGTATTTCATCAGACTTTCAGGTACTTCCGCGTCATCAGCAGGGTCGGCACCACGGCGAGCGCCACCGCTATGGCCACGATGCTGCCCATCGCGACGACGGCGGCGTCCCATTCGACCCAGGGCCAGAAGCCGGCCTGACCTCGCAGTCGCGGCACCGCGACTGTCATCACGACGGCCAACGACCCACAGGCCAGCGCCGCCCCGACCAACGCAGAGAACACCACCTCCAACACGAACGGCAGCTGGATGTAAACGCTCGACGCGCCGACGAGGCGCATGATTCCGATCTCGCGCCTTCGGGCCATGGCCGCGAGCCGGATCGTGTTCGACACCTGAAGCACGGCCGCGGTCACCAGCAGCCCTGCCCCGCCCAGCGCCAACCACTGCAGCGCGTTGAGCACGTCGTAGACGGGCGCCAGCCGTTCTCGAAGGTCGACCACCCCCTCGACCCCGGGCAGGTTCTGAACAGCGCTGGTCAGCGTCCTCGTCTCGTCGGGATCCTTGAACCTGACCGAGTACTGCGTCGGCATGTCGGCCAGCCTGACCTGTGAGGCGATGGGGTCTGGCTGGCCCGACTCATCGACGTTGGTCTTCTTGAAGCCCTCGAAGAACTCTGCACGAGTGATGTAGCGGTACGACGCCACGTCGTCGCTGGACGAGATGAGCTCCTCGACCGCCTGCTCCTGCTCCCTGGTCGCCTGGCCTCCGACACACTGTGCGGGCTGGGAGTTCCGGTTGCAGAAGGAGACGCGCACCTCGAGCTCGCCGCCGACGTACCTCTCGATCGTGGCGACCTGCGAGCGCATCAACAGGCCGAGGCCGACGAGGGTCAGCGAGATCCAGATGGTCAAGATGACCGCGAGCGTCATCGTCACGTTGCGTTTGATGCCTGTCCCGAGCTCGGAGGCTACATATCTCAGTTGCATGCGCTCTCACTTCTTGTGTCGCAGCGGCACTGCTGGATTCGGAGCGGGAGGGGTCGAGCCTGAGATCAACTCTGGTACCCGTAGACGCCCAACGCCTGGTCGCGTACGACTTGGCCGGACTGCAGCTCGATCACCCGCTTGCGCATCTGGTCGACGACCCCGGAGTCGTGTGTCGCCATGATGACCGTCGTACCTGTGCGGTTGATGCGGTCCAGCAGCTTCATGATGCCGACGGACGTGGTGGGGTCGAGGTTGCCTGTGGGTTCGTCGGCGATGAGTATCATCGGCCGGTTGACGAACGCCCGGGCGATGGCCACCCGCTGCTGCTCGCCACCAGACAGCTCGTCTGGCATCCGGTGGCCCTTCCCCCCTAGTCCGACGAGCTCGAGCGTCTCGGGGACGACCTTGTCGATGGCCGACCTGGGCTTGCCGATGACCTGCAACGCGAAGGCGACGTTTTGGCTCACGGTCTTGTTCGGGAGCAGCCGGAAGTCCTGGAACACGGTGCCGATCTGACGGCGCAGGCCGGGCACCTTCCATCCGGCCAGCCGGTTGATCTCCTTTCCGGCCACGTACACGTATCCCACGGTTGGGCGCACCTCGCGCAGCACCAGCCGCAGGAACGTCGACTTGCCGGAGCCAGACGCCCCGACGAGGAACACGAACTCCCCCTTCTCGACGTCCACATCGACGGTGTCGAGGGCCGGGCGCGTCTGGCCGTCGTAGGTCTTGCTCACCTTCTCGAACCGAATCACTCGGCAGAGTCTAGGCGCAGACTCCAAACGGCCCGCGCATGTCGCCACCGGGCGCGGCCTGCGGGGGTGGCGGCCCCGGTCGTGGCAGCGGTGGCCGGCCGGTCTACCGCTCGAAGACGGAGCGCGCTGTCTGCATCCGCAACTCCTCCAACGCGTCGATCTGGCGCCGGGCGCGTTGCTCGAGCTCGTCCACCTCGTCCGCGGAGATCCGGGGGTCGCTGTCAGCCAGCACGGCAAGGAGCTTCCACACGCATGCCTTCCCCTCCACGCCGAGCCGCAGA
>JACCUS010000037.1 GCA_013811715.1 Nocardioidaceae bacterium | reverse complement strand
CCTGCGGGAGTTCCGCCATTCTGGCGATGCACGCGTCGGCGATGTCGAGGGACACCTTCACCTGGTCGAGCAACAGCCCGAAGCGCGAGTGGCAGTCCTTGCCGTCACGCGTCGAGATCTTGAGCACGCCGGCGGCGGTCAGCTCGTCGTACGCCAGGTAGGGGTCGTCACGGCGCAGGTCGAAGTCGACGCCGGACGCCCGCGCGATAGGCCCGGACACGCCATGCTGAGCGATCACGTCGGGCTCCAGCACACCGACTCCCAAGGTGTGAGCCTGGAAGATCTCGTTGCCGAAGATCACCTCCTCGACCTGGGGGAGCCGCCCGCGCACGGCGGCGACGGTGGATGAGACGCGGCCCAGCCAACCTGCCGGCAGGTCCTCCTTGAGGCCGCCGACCCGGTTGAACATGTAGTGCATCCGGCCGCCGGAAACCTCCTCCATCACCTCTTGGATGGTCTCGCGCCCTCGGAAGGCGTCGGAGACAGGCGTGATCGCATCGATCTCGAGTGGATAGGAGCCGAGGAACATCAGGTGGTTGAGCACCCGGTTGAGCTCGGCCAGCAGCATCCGGGTCCAGGTGGCGCGCTCGGGGACCTCCATGCCGAGCATCCGCTCGACGGCGAGCACCACGCCGAGCTCCGACGAGAACGCCGACAGCCAGTCGTGCCGGTTCGCCAGCACGATGATCTGCCGGTAGTCGCGGACCTCGAACAGCTTCTCGACGCCGCGGTGCATGTACCCGATGATCGGCTCGCACCCGACGATACGTTCGCCGTCGAGGGTGACTCGGAGGCGGAGTACGCCGTGGGTGGATGGGTGTTGCGGTCCGATGTTGAGGATCATGTCCTCCGTGGCGTGGCCAGCGAATCCGGCAGCACCCGCGCCAACCCCCACGACTCGCTCCCGTGTCACGCTGTCATGCTCCCACGCCACCCCCACCACCCCCGAGACGTCGGTTACCGCCCTCTTCCGTCGGAGTGTCGGTCGGCAACTGACTTCTCGGTGGGAGGTATCCGGATTGAGACTAGGTGCGCACCTTGAAGACCACGTAGTTCTCGTTGTGGAAGGACTTCTGCAGGAGGCCGGTGAGTGATGACAGGCCAGCGATGTCGGCGTCGTACGCCCTGCTGACGAAGAGCCACGCGACGTCGTACTCCTCGACGAGGCGGGAAACGGTCTGCGCCGACGGCTGTTCGAAGGCTGCGTCGTTGACGGCGAGCCGTTTGGTGTCCGGGATCGGGAGATGGGCGGCCGGGACGCCAGGAACATGGTTGGCATTGGTGTCCTGGGTGTAGCCCCACCCCTCGACGACGATCCGGCGTTCGGTCTGGGCGCTGACCCAGAAGCTGCGGTTGTCGCAGGGCACGCCTCCGGGTTCGACGCAGTGCACATTGGTCGCCACGACGTCATAGACGCCGGAGTGCTCCGCGATCCACGCACCGGCGGCGGCGCCGCCCGGGGCGAACGATGCGTCTGGGGTCGCCTGGGCGAGAGGACGCCCGGTCACGGTGTCGTACCCGAACGAGATGACGCTGGTCAGGCCCAGCCCCAGCAGGAACACGACCAGGACCGCGATACCCGGCCGCCGCGCGCGTCGGCTCCCGCGGGTGACCAGCCGCACCACCAAGAACACGGCCACGATCAGGATCGGTGCGATGGCGGTGAGGAGCACCGAGCCGTACGTCGCGAGTCTCACCGTGTCGTTCGCCGCCTCCACGATGCTCGAGGCGGCAAAGGCCATCAGGCCGGCCGACGCAGCGACTCCCGAACCCACCAGTGCGTGTTTGCGCGTCAGCGGCTCGGGCAACAAGAGGGCCAAGCCCCAGCCCGAAAGGATGACGACGAGCTCGGCCGTGGACCGCTGGAACCACACCTGGGAATACCCGGCCCGCGAGAAGGCGAACGCGACACTGATGCCCGCCGCGACAGAGACCACCAACCAGATCACCCGTGGATCGCGCCAGCGGCCGCCCTGCAGCAGGCCGACCCCCCCGGCACCGTAAAGGAGCCAGCCGACAAGCAGGGTCAGCGTCATTGCCACCAGTGCGTCGGTGGTGGCGGGGATCCCCTGAGTGTAGAGAGCGGCCCGAACCGTCTCGAACGGGTCGAACGCCATCGCACCGCTGCGTCCGCCGAACAGCACGAACTGCGCGAAGAGCGTCACCACGAGGACGAGAGCGACAAGGGCACTGGCGATCCGGTCGATCCGGCCGTTGACGAGCAGGTGGACGAGCCAGACGGCGATCGCGCCGCAGAGGAAGATCGGCATGAACGTGGCCTTCGCGCCCGACAGCGCGAGCAGGGCGATGATCAGCAAGATCCAGGTGAACCGGCTCGGCCGCCGGTCTGGGCGGAGCACTTCGAGGATGAGCAGAATCGCCGGCAGCGCCATCACGGTGCCGTATGACTGCGAGGGGCTGCCGACCCACCGCGCGGTCATGACCGACTCCGTGAACTCCCAGGGGGCGTAGTGCGGTCCAAGCAGGTGGAAGCCCCCCGCCACCAGGAGCCCGGGCGCGACGACGGCCACGACCGGTCGACGTGTCAGCCGCAGGACGATCGCGGCGATGCCCACCACGGTCAGGGCGAGGAGCAGCGCTGGCACGAGAACGCGCAACAGCACCGTCGACTCGACGCCGGTGGCGTGACGGGTCGCTGCCAGCTGCGCATGCACGAACCAGTGGTAGTCCAACCGGGTGTCTAGCAGGAAGGGGATCTGGGGTGGGAACCGATGGCTGAGTTCGGCGGTCAAAGCCTGGTGGAAGGCCTCGTCGACCGTCGACAACCGGTTCGGCCTGAGCGTCAGTGGCGCGAGTACGACGACCTCGCGGAAGAGCCAGCTCACGGCGTACAAGGTGATGGCGGCGATGCCCCATGAGGCACGCGCATCGAGACTGCTCGTCGGCGCCGTCCAGACCCGGCGACCGAACCTGGTGGGGGTCAAGACGATCACCAGCGCGGGCAGCGCCAAGAAGAGCAGCGGCGCTCCGATGAAGACACCCACCACGTACACCGGCAACTGGATCCCGAAACCGAGGATCGTTCCGAGGGAAAGGTCCTCGAACCACGTCGGTGCTCCATGCTCGTCTCTCTCGCCACGCAAGTAGAGCAGCCGCCACGCGAACACGCCCGGAAGCGCCACTGCACCTGCGACATAGGCGCTGAAAGCAGCGAGCTCAGATGGCTGGACATGGAAGCACAGCGAGATCACCACGAGCCCGAGCACGGTGGCGGCCATCGGAGTCCAGCCGGATGTCGAGACGCGCCGCCACATCATTGCCCGAAACCCTACAGAGGCGAGCCTGGGGTGTCGGTGGACATCGAGCCGGTCAGCAGCCAGTAGAAGTCGCCGAGCCCTGGTGATGCCGTGAGCTCGGCCACCTCTCCGGCATGGGAAAGCAAACGCAGGTACGCCGTCGGGTCGGTCGTCGCCAGCCGGAGAGGTGGCCGCCTGGCGGTCAGACCGAGCTCACGGAGGGCGTCGTGCTGGAAGGCCAGCTCTCCAGAGACCGAGGCGGCGACGGAGTCCATGGCCACGTGCGCGGTGACGTCGTGCCGCCCGTCTAGGCGCAGTGGTGTCTGCCGACCCGCCCGATAGGACGCCAGCGTGCCGGCTGGCGGACGGTGGTCGCGAACATGGCCGTAATCGATGGCCAGGGCCGTTCCGCCGTCAAGCCGCGCGCAGGCCGACGCCCATACCTCGTCCCGTGCCAGCCCGACCTCTGCCCGCTCGCCCGGGCGCTGCAGCGGCCACCACCGGTCAACCCACGCCCGGACGGGCGCAGTGACAGGGGGGCCGAGCCGCAGCGCCTCGTCTCCGGCGTGGATCTCCACGCTGCGGAGGTCGCCGGACGCGTCCAGCTCGACGATGTCGCACGGAACGTTGTCCAGCAGCTCATTGGCGAGGAGCAGGCCGTCGACATGGTCTGGCAGCCCGTTGCGCCAAGCTATGCCAGCCGAAAGATCCGCTGGCCGGGGGAGCACGTCCACTCCCAGGAGCCGCAGGTCAGGATCCAGCGCTGCCAGCTGGCGGAGGAGCTCGCCGCTCCCGGCGCCGTGGTCCACGACCGAGGTCAGGCCCCTGTCTCGCACCACCGCATGGATCGCCCGGGCGAAGAGCCCAGACGCGTGGACGGAGGTCCGGAAGTGTTGGGCGGGGCGGTCGTGACGGTAAAGGCCGCAAGGACCGTACAGCGCCCGCTGCCACGCTGATCGGAATGGCTCCCAGCCCCGGTCTGCACTCACCACCGACCAACCTACGCGAGTTGCAGTGAGCGGACGATCGGCGGTGGACTAGCCTCGGGATCGGCAGACCATCGACCACACGCCTCATGAGGACAAGGACAGGAACGACTCGATGCACCCCGTCGACCCGCGGCCGGACGGCGCTGGGCAGCCCACTCTCCTGGACCGACGCGCCTTCACCTACTCGATCGTGGTCCCGGTCTACAACAGCGTCGACATCGTCGGTGACACGGTGGACCAGATCGTCGCGGTCTTCGAGGCGGCGGGACTGTCGTACGAGCTCGTCTTGGTCAACGACGGCAGTCGGGACGGCAGCTGGGAGGTCATCGCCAGCAAGGCCAGGGCGAACTCACACGTGACCGCACTGGACCTGCTGCGCAACTACGGCCAGCACACCGCCAATCTCGCCGGCATTCGGGAGGCCACGGGCGACTACGTCATCACCATGGACGACGACCTACAGAACCCCCCCGACCAGACACTGCTGCTCATCGACGAGGCCCTGACCGGCCGCGATGTCGTGTTCGGCGAGTTCGAGCGCAAGCAGTCCACCGGCTACCGGAGGCTGGGGAGCTGGGTCATCAGCATGATCAACCGGCGGGTCTTCGGGCAGCCCGCCGACCTGGTGGTGTCCAACTTCCGGATCCTGCGCCGCGACGTCGTAGACCGTATCTGCGCATCACGCACCGCCAACCCCTACCTCACCGGCCAGGCCTTGATGTACTCCAGCAACCGGTCGCACGTTCAGGTCAGGCATGAGCCGCGTCGTGTCGGCAAGAGCCACTACAGCCTGGTCCGGATAGTCCGGTTGGTGTTCACGATCTTGTTCAGCTACTCGCTGTTCCCGCTGCGGCTGGCGGCCGTCGGCGGCTTCGTGGTCGCACTGGCCGCCTTCGGCGTAGGGGCGGTCTATCTGGTGCGCGGCATCTTCGGCGATGTCCAGGTGCCCGGCTGGACGACGCTGGTCGTGCTGCTGGCCATCTTCAACGGCGTCACCATCGCGTTGCTGTCCATGCTGGGCGAGTACGTCGTGCGCACCTTGAATGCGGTGAGCGACCATGCTTCGTACCACGTGGTCGACCGGGTGTCGAGTTGACCCGGCACTTGCTGATAATCGGCGCCCAGCGGTGCGGGAC
>JACCUS010000012.1 GCA_013811715.1 Nocardioidaceae bacterium | reverse complement strand
TCGCCGCCGAGGAAAGGTTGGCGGCTCTCGGGTAGACTCGCCCCGCTTCGGGCTGTGGCGCAGTTTGGTAGCGCGCGTCGTTCGGGACGACGAGGCCGCAGGTTCAAATCCTGTCAGCCCGACCATTGTGATGTCTCAAGACATCGGAAACTGCCGGACCTGCATTTGGGTCCCGGCTGTTGGTCATTTTCGGGTGGGGCCTTTGGGTGCTCTGGTGGGTTGGTAGTCGCGGTTGGGGTCGAGGATCAGCTCGCGGAGGAGTTCGCCGGTGACGGCGTTGACGATGCGGATGTCGAGGTCTTGGACGAGCAGGATGACGTGGGTTCGGGCGTGGGTTCGTCCGATGCCGATGTGGTGGAGTCGACCGGCCACGCGCAGGGTGACTGAGCCGACGTTGTCGATGCGGTCGTGCCGGATCCGGTTGTGTGTGTCGGCGTCGCGGCTCGCGCTCGGGAGGGCTTTGGGCAGTGATCGGTAGATGGCGGCGGGGGTGGCTCGGTGTGGCAGGGAGCGGTGCGGGCGCCGGTGGTTGTACTCGTCGCAGAAGGCGTCGAGCAGTGCCTGGAGCTCGTCGATCGTGGTCGGCTGGGCTGGCTGGGATCGGAGCCACTTCTTGAGGGTCTGTTGGAATCGTTCGACCTTGCCGCAGGTGGTGGGGTGGTTGGGCCGGGAGTTCTTCTGGGTCACGTGCAGACGTCTCAGTTCGTGCTCGAGGGAGGTCTTCCCGCCGCGTCCGCCGGCCAGGCGCACGGTGTAGACCATGCCGTTGTCGGTCAACGTGGAGGCGGGAATCCCGTGGTGGGCAACGGCTGCGCGGAAGGTGGCGGTCACGATCGGGGCGGTGACCCGCAGGTGCGCGGTGAGGGTCAGGGCGAAGCGTGAGCAGTCGTCGAGCCAGCTGATGATCTCGGTGTCCGAACCGGGGGTGCCGTCTGGCTCGGTGAGCCGGTAGTGGGTGAAGTCGGACTGCCAGGTCTCGTTCGGCAAGGTGGCCGCGAACCGGATGTAGGAGGACTTCGGTCGTTTCTTCGGCTCCGGGACCACGAGACCGGACTTGGTCAGGTAGCGGCTGATGGTCGAGCGGGACACGGTCACCTGGTGGTGCTGGCGCAGGTGCCAAGCGATGGTGTCTGGGCCGGAGTCCAGGCCCGCGTTGGTGAGTTTCTCTCGTAGTTCGAGGATCAGGTCGACCGTCGCCTGCGAGGACGCGGTGGGGGAGGTCTTCGGGCGGCGGGAGTAGGGCTCGAACCCGGCCTCGCCGTCGGCTTCGTGGCGGGCCTTGAGCTTGTAGACCCAGGACCGGTGCACCCCGTATCGGGCGGCTACCTCGGCTGGGCTCTGGTGGTCGACGAACAGGGCGGTGATGACCAGCTGGGCTTTGGACATGCCCGACCCTCATGGACCCAGGGCACTGTCTCCTATGTCTTGAGACATGTGTCGCCGATGTCCTGAACCAGCACACTGCCGGGGGCGCTGTTCAGAGCACCGCGCCATCCCGTCACGAAGGCCAGCAAGCCCGGCTCGCACCCTGCCGGAGGCGCTGCCCAGAGCGCCGCGCCGTCCCGCCGCCCGTCTGTGCTGGCAACTCCGAATATTTCGGTTTCGCAACATCCGTCACGTTTCAGTGATTGACTCGTTACTAATAGTAAGCGCAGTCTCCTGCGATAACTCACCGTGACGGTTCTCGTCACTCTGCGTTACATATTTTCCCTTACTCCTTGATTGGGGTGCTCGCTCATGTTTCACAGAATTTCGACGGCGACAGTCGTCGCACTCTCGGTAGCCGCCTCCGGGCTGCTGCTCATCAACCCGGCCACAGCGGCATCGGCTGCCGGCGCCGCAGCCAACACCCGGCCGACCCACTTCGCGCTGCAGGCGTCCGGCTACGCCACCCGCGTGAGCGGCGGGCAGGTGCCCGCGAGCTCCGACAGGTCGGCCTTCCAGGTGATCGGCTGCACCAACCTCGCCGGCCTGGACAAGAACAACTACGAGGCCGAGGTCGACCTCTTGCCGCTCGGCACCCTCAGCGCCGCCAAGACCCGCGTCCGGACGACCGAG
>JACCUS010000496.1 GCA_013811715.1 Nocardioidaceae bacterium | reverse complement strand
GCCTCGTGCCAGGCGGGGACGGCGGTGTTGGAGAGCAGCGCCGCGGTGTACGTCGCCAGCGGCGGCCCGAGGGCGGCGGCGCCCAGCCCCGCCAGCCGCCCGAGCACGGGCAGTCGACCGGAGACGTCGGAGGCGAGTGCCGCAGCAGCGAGCCCGCTGAACGGCGCAAGGATCCAAGAGCCGACCGACAGCGGCGATGTCGGCTTGAAGAGCCGCAGCATGTTCAAGAACCGCTCGGGGCGTCCCAGGTCGTGGATGAGCGCGACCGTGCCGAGCCCCGACCCACCCGCAGCGGCGATCCTAGCCACCCGCTGCAAAGCGGGTCGACCGGTCAGCGCAGCCCCCTCGGCGAGCACGGACGACGCCCCGGCCACGCCGCCCAGGAACAGGTACAGCGGCACGTCGGGCTGCTTCCACACCGGCGCCTTGAGCACCGGCCGGCCGTAGTACGAGGAGAACTCCGTCTCGGGGACGAGTTGCTGCTCCCTCACCCGCGTCTCCCCAGGAACGATGCGACAGCCATCCCAGTCAGCGCGACGGCCGCGGCGCCCACGTGCTTCCAGATCGCCGGCAGATCACGCGTGGTCACGACCGGGTCGGGCGGCAGACCGTAGACCTCCGGCTCGTCGAGCAGGAGGAAGAACGCGCCGTCGCCGCCGACGCCGTCGTCGGGGTCCTGCCCGTACAGCCGCGCGACGTCGACTCCCTTCTCGTGCAGCTCCGCCACTCGCAAGGCAGCACGCTGCCGCAGCTCGTCGACCTCGCCGTACTGGATCGAGTTCGTCGGGCACGCCTTCGAACAGGCCGGCTCCTCGCCCACCTTCAGCCGGTCGTAGCACATCGTGCACTTGAAGACGCGGCCGTCCTCTTTGCGCTGGTCGATCACGCCGTAGGGGCAGGCCGGCACGCAGTAGCCGCAGCCGTTGCAGATGTCGGGCTGGATCACGACCGTGCCGAACTCGGTGCGGAAGATCGACCCGGTCGGGCACACGTCGAGACACGCCGCGTGCGTGCAGTGCTTGCACACGTCCGATGACATCAGCCACCGGACGCCCCCGTCTTCGACCGGAGCCTCGAAGCCCTCGACCCCGGTCTCGTAGGAGTCGGTCCCCGGCGGGCCGAACCCGGGCAGGCCCAGGTCGGTGGTGGTCACCGGCTTCGGCTGCTCGATGAACGCCACGTGCCGCCATGTGTCGGCGCCGAGCTCCTCGGTGTTGTCGTAGGACATGCCGGTCAACGAGATCCCGTCCTCGGGCACGTTGTTCCACTCCTTGCACGCGACCTCGCACGCCTTGCACCCGATGCAGATGCTCGTGTCGGTGAAGAAGCCCATCCGAGGCGGATGCTCGTCATAGCCCGCGTCGCCGGAGACGTCGTGCAGGGGGCCGGACAACCGGTTGCTCACGAGCTGCTCCTCTGCTTGGGGTCGATCTCCTCGGTTCCGGCCCTGCGACGGTAGTCCTCGACGTACGACATCAGCTCGGGGCCGCGCGGACGACGCCCCGGCCGGATGTCGCAGGTGCCGACCTTGCCCTGGATGAACACGTTCGGGTCCAGGGTGAGGTTGACCAGGTCGTTGGACGAGTCGCCGGTGGTCAGCCCGTTTCCGCCCCAGTGGTAGGGCAGCCCGACCTGCTCGACGGCGCGTCCAGCGATACGCAGCGACCGCATCCGCTGGGTCACGAGCACCCGTGCCTCGATCGCGGTGCGGCTGGTGACGATCGTCGCCCAGCCGCCGTTGGTGAGCCCACGCTCCCTGGCCAGCCCTGGCGAGACCTCGCAGAACATCTCCGGCTGTAGCTCGGCCAGGTAGGGCAGCCCGCGGCTCATCCCGCCGGCGGTGTGGTGCTCGGTGAGCCGGTAACTGGTGAACACGAACGGGAACACCTCGCTGTACGACGGGTTGATCGGGTTCGCGCTGTGGTGGATCGAGCGCCGGGCGGGGTTGCTCTGCTCGGCGTAGAGCAGGTTGTGCACTGGCGACTCCGGCGGCTCGTAGAACGTGGGCATCGGGCCGTCGGCCAGCCCGGTTGGCACGAACAGCCAGCCCTTCCCGTCGGTCTGCATGATGAAAGGGTCCCTGCCACCGATCGCGTCCGGCCCTTTCGCGCCTTCTGCCGGCACGTGGTCCGGCGGCCGGTCGACGATGAAGTCGGGCGCGTCGTGACCGGTCCACCTGCCCGCCTCGGCGTCCCACCAGACGTAGGCCTTGCGTTCGCTCCACGGGTTGCCGTCGGGGTCTGCGGAGGCGCGGTTGTAGATGATGCGCCGGTTCGCCGGCCAGGCCCAGCCCCACTCGGGCGCCACCCAGCTCTGCTCCCAGCCGGGCTTTCGGCGCGCGGACTGGTTGACCTCCTCGGCGTACACTCCGCAGTAGATCCAGCAGCCGCAACTGGTCGAACCGTCGTCCTTCAGCTCCGTGTACGACGACAGCGCCGCCCCGTCGGGGCCGACGCCGTTGACCTCGCGCAGCACCGCCTCGGCGCTCGGCTCGTCCAGCGGGCCCTCGGTGGGGTAGTGCCAGGCCAGGTCGCGCAGCGGAGCGTCCATCTCGTCGGTGGACCCGGCGAGCTTCTCGCGGACCCGCTGCCCGAGCTCGTAGTAGAACTGCAGGTCGCTGCGTGAGTCGCCGGGTGGCTCTACCGCCTGGTGATGCCACTGCAGCATCCGCTGGGTGTTGGTGAACGAGCCACTCTTCTCCACGTGCGAGGCGGCGGGCAGGAAGAACACCTCGGTCCCGATCTCCTCGGTGACCAGCTCACCGGTGGCGATCTCCGGTCCGTCCTTCCAGAAGGTCGCCGACTCGATCATCGTCAGGTCGCGGACGACGAGCCAGTCGAGGTTCGCCATCCCGAGCCGCTGCATCTTGCCGTTGCTCGAGCCCACCGCGGGGTTCTCACCCACCAGGAAGTAGCCCTTGACCTTGCCCTCGATCTGGTCGACCACGGTCGAGTAGGTGGAGTGGTCACCTGTCAGCCGCGGCAGGTAGTCGAAGCAGTAGTCGTTGTCCGCAGTCGCGGCGTCGCCCCAGTACGCCTTGAGCAGGCTGACCGTGTAAGCCCTCATGTTGCCCCAGAACCCGGTCTTGCCAGCGTCGGCGGCGACGAACGCATCGAGGCTCTGGTGGCGTGCAGCGTGTGGCATCGGGATGTAGCCGGGCAGCAGGTTGAACAGTGTCGGGATGTCTGTCGAGCCCTGGATGCTCGCGTGTCCGCGTAGCGCCATGATCCCGCCACCAGGTCGGCCGATGTTGCCGAGCAACAGCTGCAGGATCGCCGCCGTACGGATGTTCTGCACCCCCGTGGAGTGGTGGGTCCACCCGACCGCGTAGCAGAACGCCGACGTGCGTTCGCGGCCGCTGTTGTCGGTCAGTGTCTGCGCGACCTCGTGGAACTGGTCCGGCGAGATGCCGCACACCTGCTCGACGATCTCGGGGGTGTAGCGGGCGAAGTGCCGCTTCAGGATCTGGTAGACGCATCGCGGATGCTGCAGGGTCTCGTCCCGTTCGGGCTTCTTCCCGGCGTCGGGGCCGCCAGAGCCGGCCGTCTCGGAGCCCAGTTGCTCCGGCGTACCGGCCTGCTCCGGGTCCCGCTGGCCGGCGGCCGCCGCTTGTACGGCGCCTTCGTACTGCCAGCTCGTCGGGTCGTAGACGCCCTGCTTAGGGTCGAAGCCGGAGAACAGCCCGTCGAGGTCCTCGGTGTCTTGGAACCTCTCGTCGATGATCGCGGCGGCGTTCGTGTAGGCGACGACGTACTCGCGGAAGTCGAGCTCGTTGCTCAGCACATGGTTGACGAGCCCCCCGAGGAACGCGATGTCGGAGCCGGCGCGGATCGGGACGTGCACGTCGGCCACGGCCGAGGTGCGCGTGAACCGCGGGTCGACGTGGATGACCTTCGCGCCGCGCGCCTTGGCCTCCATCACCCACTGGAAGCCCACCGGGTGGCACTCGGCCATGTTGGAGCCCTCGATGACGATCGCGTCCGCGTTGGCGAGATCCTGCTGGAAGCTGGTGGCCCCTCCACGGCCGAACGACGTCCCCAGACCGGGGACTGTGGAGGAGTGTCAAATACGCGCCTGGTTCTCGATCTGGATCGCACCCATCGCGGTGTAGAGCTTCTTCATGAGGTAGTTCTCCTCGTTGTCGAGGGTCGCTCCTCCAAGGCTGGCGATGCCCATGGTGCGGCGGAGCCTCTTGTCGTCGGCCTCCCACTGCCAGTACTGCTTGCGCGTCTCGATGACGCGGTCGGCGATCATGTCCATGGCGACGTCGAGGTCGAGGTCTTCCCAGTCGGTGCCGTGCGGGCGGCGGTAGCGCACCTTCGTGACGCGGCCCGGCGAGGTGACTAGCTGCTTGCTGGCGCTGCCCTTGGGGCACAGCCTGCCGCGGGAGATCGGGCTGGCGGGGTCGCCCTCGATCTGGGTGACCTTGCCGTCCTTGACGAAGACCTGCTGCCCGCAGCCGACGGCGCAGTACGGGCAGATCGAGTCGACGACCGCGTCTGCGTCGGAGGTTCGTGGCTGCAGGTGCTCGCTCCTGGCGGACATGGCCGCCCGGCCTCGGCCCAGCCTGTCCGCGCCGCGGAGCTGCCGGATCACCGGCCACGAGCCCAGGAACGTCTTCTCACTCACTTGCTGCCCCAATCCGCTCAGACGCTGCTGCGGTTGCCACCGTAACCCGAACCCTCGGCTCTCAAACGTGTGGGCGGTGGTCCGCCGCTCATCCGCAGTTGTACGACGGACTTGGGGCGGCCGCAAGCAGGCTACCTGCTGTGTACGTCATTAAGGCAGCAAGCCCTGACCATCAACCGGCCGCTCCAAGTTTGTGGGTGCCGGTGTGGTCGACGAGGAACAGTCGGCCGTGCGGTGATCGCCACACGAAGACCCCGTTGAAGGGTTGATGGACCTGCCATCGGCCGTGGGTTTTGATGCGGTGATGGAACCGGGTCAGCGGACTGAGGTTGTCCAGCCGGGTCTGGTCCGGTGGCCCGCCGTCGCCGGGGTCGATGTAGGGGTCGGTGTGGTCGACGTCCTTCTTCCGGGTCAAGTTCGTCCCGTACGGGAACACGTCGACCGGGCTGCGTAGATGGGTCGCTTCGCGGAGCCGGTCGGGGACCTCGTAGCCGTCCACCGGGGCCTGGCCGGCCAGGTCGATCACCGGTTTGACGGTGACGTCGCAATGCCCAGCCACTTGCGCACCTGGTCGACGGTGACCGGGCCGACGCCCTCGAACCGGGCCACCCCATGCTCGTCGCGGGTGAACGCGTCCTGGTCCAGGTGGATGTACAGCGTCGCCGGTGGCCGCGGGTCAACGCCGCGGCCTACGGTGCCG
>JACCUS010000462.1 GCA_013811715.1 Nocardioidaceae bacterium | reverse complement strand
AGCTTTACGAGCATCGACATGCTGCGGGCGATCCGCAGCTTCGACCCCTGCATGCCGTGCACCACACACGTGCACACCGGTGATGGCGAGGTCACGCGGGAGGTCAACACCTGTTCCTGCGGCGGCGACTGAGCGGTACGCCGTCCCATGACCTTCTTCGTCGGCGGAGTGAGCGAGCTCTTCCAGAGCGACCTCGACCTGGGCCGGCTCGCCATCGAGCGGCTACAGCTCGAGGACTGGGGGCCCGGCATCCTGGTCGAGGAGGTGCACTACGGCGCGGTCGCCGTGGCTCAGCGGCTCGAGGACGTGCGGCCCGACGTGCTCGTGCTGGTCAGTGCCGTCCGCCGCGACCGCCCGGTCGGCACCGTCGAGCGTCGACGTGTCGACGCGCCGGAGCGGAGCCCTGCGGAGCTGCAGGCGGCGGTCGGGGACGCCGTCACCGGCTACGTCCATGTCGACCTCGTCATCGATGTAGCGGCGGGTTTCGGTGTTCTCCCACCCCGGACGGTGACGGTGGAGGTCGAGCCGGAGAGGACGAGCTCCGGCGAGGGCCTCTCCCCTTCGGCCGAGGCGGGCCTCGAGGTGGCCCTGGACCTGGTCCGGGTCGAACTGCGCCGCGCCCCCCTGCTCCGCCTTGCCGCCGACCTGCGCCCCCTGGTCGACGGCGACCGGCTGGAGCAGTCAGCCTCCCGGGACGCGCTGCGCCAGCTCCTGGGCGAGCTGACCCATCTCGACCGGGACGGACGGTGGGGGCGGACGTTCGCCCTGCGCGACAGGCTGCGAGGGACGCTCGCCCATGACGTGAGCAGCGAGGGCATGGATCATCGGGACTGGGCGCTCTGGTGGGGGCTGGTCGAGGAGCTGGACCGGCTGGAGGCCGTGGAGTCCGGCGGCTACGACCGCTGACGCTCCGACTCGGCGGCATGGGCGTGAAGCTGGTCGGCGTACATGTCGTTGAGGTCGTCCAGCGACTCCAGGACGGAGCGAGCCTCGGACTCGTCCATCCGCGACAAGGCGAAGCCCATGTGGACCAGCACCCAGTCCCCGGGGCGGGGGAGGTCTGTCGAGTCGCTGATGAGCAGGGCCGCCGACACCGTCTGCTGCTGGCCCTGCACGTCGACCAGCACGCGTTGGCCTGAGACGTCGACCGGTTCGACGACGCTGGCGGGCATCCCGAGGCACACGGTCGGTCCTCCTGGGAATGGGTTCGACGGGCTCTTCCCACCCCATGCTAGGGCACGCCTGCGCAGACAGCCTGGCCCGGTAGGGTCGCGGGCATGCGTATCGCTTTCGTGGGCAAGGGCGGCGTCGGCAAGTCGTCTCTCGCCGGCACATGCGCGCGCTTGCTCGCCCGATCCGGGGAGCGTGTCCTCGCCCTGGACTCCGACCCCATGCCGGGACTGGCGTTCTCCCTGGGCGCAGACCGCGTGGACGAGGGGCTACCCGACGAGGCGGTGCAGGAGTACGACGACGACGGCCGACGCCGCTACCGGCTCAGGGACGGGCTCACCGGGCCGGACGCCGTCGAGCGGTACGCCGTCCGAGGTCCCGACGGGGTGTACTTCCTGCAGCTCGGCAAGGCCCGTGGTCCACGATGGAACAACGCCCGCCAGCATTTCGGGTTCCAGCAGGTGCTCGATGATCTGCCCGGGGAGGGGTGGAGCATCGTCGGGGACCTGCCCGGTGGGACCAGACAACCGTTCATGACCTGGGGGCGGTACGCCGAGATGATCCTGGTCGTCGTCGAGCCCACCCCCGCTTCCATGTTGACCGGACGACGCCTGGCTCGCCTGGCCGCGATGGACGGGGGGCCGCGGGTTGCCGCGGTGGCCAACAAGGTGCAGGAGCCGGGAGACGGCGAGCGCGTCGGCCAGCGGACCGGTCTGCCGGTGCTGGGCGTCATCCCGTTCGACTCTGAGCTGGTCATGGCTGACCGCCTGGGTCGCGCGGTTCTCGATCACGACCCCGAAGGCTCAACCGCGATGGCGGTACGATCCCTCGTGGATGCTCTCCGCGTCGGAATGGAGTCGTGATGAAGATCGCTGTCGTCGGCAAGGGTGGGTCCGGCAAGACGACCGTCTCCGCAGTTCTCGCTCGCACCATCGCCCGCCAGGGATGGGCGACGCTCGCGCTCGACTGCGACACCAACCCCAACCTCGGCATCTCCTTGGGCCTGGGCGAGGAGGTCACCGAGAGGTTGGTCGCGCTCCGTGACGCCGTCGACACCGGCGACGTCGAGCATCCCGACACCTCGGACGAGCTGGTACGCCGCTTCGGTGTGGACGCCCCCGACGGCGTCCGCCTTGCGGTGGTGAGCGCGATTGCGCACCCGCAGCCGGGCTGCCCGTGCTGCGGAGTCTCCCCCGAGCAGCTGCTCGGGCAGCTGGCCGCTCCGGACCTGGTCGTCGTCGCCGACTTCGAGGCCGGCCTCGGCACGGTCATGCGCCTGGACGGTCGTCCGGTGGACGTCGCCGTGGTGGTCGTCGAGCCGACCGCGAAGTCCCTCGAGGTGGGCCGCCGAGCCGCGGACCTCATCCGCGAGACCCAGCTCGGTCGGCTCGTCGTCACGGCGAACCGGGTCCGTGACGAGCAGGACGTGGCTCGGGTCACCGCCGCCTTCCCACAGGTGTCCCCCGTCCTGGTTCCGGACGACCCGGCGATCGGCGAGGCCGAACGGCGTGGCGTGGCGCCGTTGGACGCCGCACCGGACTCCCCCGCCGTGCGTGCCCTGACCAGCCTGGCCGAGGAGCTGCTGGCTTCCGCCGGTGAGGCGAGCCTGCCGCAGCCCCGGGCGCTCGCGGACTAGCGGGCTGCGACGGCG
>JACCUS010000447.1 GCA_013811715.1 Nocardioidaceae bacterium | reverse complement strand
GGAACGGCGCCTGGGGCCGCGAGCGGTAGGGCTTTTCTTCGACGCTGCGCACCCGGAACTCGGCGTCGGTCAAGCCGTCGGCGAGGCTGCGGGCCTGAGCCTCGTCGAGCACGACGACCGAGCCGGTGGTCTGGCCCTGGGCGTCAAAGTCCTTGCCCGTGGCCACCTTCGTACCGTCTACGGTCACTAGGTCGGCGGTGAAGCTGGGGTTGGTCCCGGTCGTCAGCTCGATGTCCCAGTAGCCAGCGCTGACAAAGGCGATGCGCTCGCGCTCGCGCTCGACGATGAGGCGGATCGAGGGGCTCTGGACGCGTCCAGCCGACAGCCCGCGGTTGACCCGCCGCCACAGGACCGGCGAGACCTCGTAGCCGTACAGCCGGTCGAGAATGCGCCGCGTCTCGGCCGCGTCGACGAGCCCGTAGTCGATGTCACGGGTGTTGGCCACGGCGTGATCGATGGCGGCCTGCGTGATCTCGTGGAAGACCATCCGCGTGACCGGCACCTTTGGCTTGAGCTGCTCCATGAGGTGCCAGGAGATGGCTTCGCCCTCGCGGTCTTCGTCCGTCGCGAGGTAGAGCTCGCTGGCGTCTTTGAGCGCCGCCTTCAACTCCTTGACGACGGTGCGGCCGCGCTCGGTCAGCTCGTAGGTCGGCTTGAAGCCATTGTCGACGTCGACGGCCAGACCCTTCGAGGGCAGGTCGGCCACATGGCCCACCGAGGCGCGCACGTCGTACTGGTTACCCAGGAACTTCGCGAGCGTCTTGGCCTTCGCCGGTGATTCGACGACGACCAGGGGCTTGGCCATGGGCGGTCAGGGTACGGCGTCAACCGCGGGCCGCGGCGGACGACCGCCGTGCGGAGCCGGTCAGAAGACCGGCTCCGCCTCGCGCTCGTCCGCTTCGACCAATTTCGATGTCGGGACGGGGGCGACGTGATGCTTGCCCTCGATCTCGATGTTCGGCAGGACCCGGTCGAGCCAGCGGGGGATCCACCAGTTGCGGTCGCCGAGCAGCTCCATCGTCGCCGGCACGAGCACCATGCGGACGATGGTGGCGTCGATCAGCACGGCGATGCCGAGCCCGAGCCCGAACAGCTTGAGGGCCCGGTCGTCGCCGAGGGCGAACGCCCCGAACACGCAGAACATGATCAGCGCGGCGGCGGTGATCACGCGGGCGGTGGCGGCCAGGCCGTCGGCCACGGCGAGGGCGTTGTTCTTGGTGCGGTCGTACTCCTCCTTGATGCGACTGAGGAGGAAGACCTCGTAGTCCATCGAGAGGCCGAACACGATGGCGAACAGGAACATCGGGATCCACGCGTCGATCGGTCCGCCGCGGTCGAGCCCGAAGATGTCCTTCAGCCAGCCCCACTGGAAGATGGCGACGATGATGCCGTAGGCAGCGCCGATCGACAGGAGGTTCATCACCACGGCCTTCAGCGGGACGAGCACGCTGCGGAACACGGCCATCAACAGGATGAAGCTGAGCAGCAGCACGACGCCGATCAAGAGCGGCATGCGCCCGCCGAGGTAGATGGAGAAGTCGGTCGAAGCGGCCGTGAAGCCGCCGACCTTGGCGTCCACGCCGGACGCCGGGATGACGTCGTCGCGCAGCGTCTCGACGAGCGTCGAGGTCGCCTCGTCCTGCGGGGCGCTCTCGGGGTTGACGATGACGAGCGTGAGTCCGTCGGCGATCGGGGCCGGGAAGGCGGCGTCGACGTTCTCGGTCGCCTGCACCGTGCCGATGAAGGCACCGAGGGCGGCCTCGTCGTTGGCGGTCTCGCCCTCGACGGTGATGAACAGCGGACCGTTGGTGCCCGGCCCGAAGCCTTCGGCCAGCAGGTCGTAGGCCTTGCGGACGGTCGTGTCCTCCGGGTAGTTGCCGTAGTCGCCGAAGCCGAGACGGATCGAAAAGACGGGGATGGCCAGCAGCACGAGGATGGCGACGGCGGCGAGCGCGCTCGGCCACGGACGGTGCTGGATGAAGCGGCTCCAGCGGTACCAGAGCCGTTCCTCCTTGGCCCGCTCGGGACGGTGGGGGATCAGGGTGCGCAGCGGCTTGACGAAGAAG
>JACCUS010000396.1 GCA_013811715.1 Nocardioidaceae bacterium | reverse complement strand
CCACCGACCCGGACGCCGTATGCCGTGCGGCAGGGGCGAGCGGCAGCAGCGAGCGGCGGTCCTTCGGGGTGTGCGGAACGTGCCGGTCGCCGGCGAGGATGCTGCGCAGGCGGGCGGCGATGTCGGGGTAGTCGTCGAACCCGAGTACGGCGTCGGCCTCGGGGAGCGACTCGGCCAGCTCATCGCCGTAGCGCTCGGCCAGGCAGCCGACCGCCACCACAGCCTGGGTGCCTCCCGGCCTCTTGAGGTCGGCGGCCTCGAGCAGCGTGTCGACGGAGTCCTTCTTGGCCGCCTCGACGAACCCGCAGGTGTTGACGACGACGACCTCGGCGCTCGCCGGCTCGTCGACCAGGCGGAAGCCCCCGGCAACGAGTCGGGCGGCGAGCTCCTCGGAGTCGACGTCGTTACGGGCGCAGCCCAACGACTGCAGCGCGACGGTGGCGGGTGTGCCGAGTCCTGTCATGGAACCCTCCAGTATGCCGCCACCCGCCGGTGGTCGAGAACACGCCCGGTGTGCTTCCCCAACCTGCAGCCGTCAGCCGGGGGTTTGGTAGGGCAGGGTGAAGTCTCCGGGAGTCTGGCTGGGTCCGTCGGCGAAGACGCTCGCGGTCGCCCTCTCCGACGGTCGACCCATCAGACCCCGGCTCCTGCCTTTCACGCTGAGCGTGATGACACCGCCGTCCTGGGCCGTCACCTGCAGCGGCGAGTCGCCGACGAACTTCTCCGAGGTGCCGGCGACGATCTGGCCCTCGAAGAGGACGTCGTCGTCTCCGTCCATGACCACCACGCGAGAGTCGCCTCCGACCGCGCTGACCTTCACATGCGCCTCCTCAGGCGGGAGAGGCTGCTCGGTGGGTGGCTCGTTCCCGACACCGGGCGAGCCGAGACCCGACGGGTTCTGGGTTGGCTGCGGCCCCTGCGACGACACCGGGCTCTGGCCCTCGGAGAAGTAGCGGACGACACCCCACACCAGCAGAAACACGAGCACCACGGCGACGAGAGCACCCCAGTTGGTGCCGGCCTTGCCGCCGCCGCGGACCAGGCCGGTGCCGCTCGAGGAGAGCTCGGCGTCGAAAACCGCTCGCGCGTTGATCGGTGAGGTGGCGAAGCTCTCGTCGTACGTCGTGATGAGCGGCTCGGAGTCGATGCCCAACATCCGCGCCAGCATGCGCAGGTGTCCACGGGCGTAGAAGTCGCCGCCGCAGGGTGCGAAGTCGTCCACCTCGATGGACTCGATCACGAAAGGCCTGATCCTGGTCCGCTCAGCGACCTCGTCCACCGAGATGCCGATGTACAACCGTGCCTGCCGGATCTCGGCGCCGATCTTCAGGGGCGGCGACTCGGGGGCGGCGTCTTCGCGGGTCCCGGGGGCCCCGTCGGCGGCGGACCCGGAGCCCTGCTGGCCATCGTGGCGACGCACCTTGCTCATCGCCTTGGCCGACAGGTCGGTGGTGGCGTCGATGATGAGTGAGATGTTGCCGCGCCCGTCGCCGACCGGCTTCTTCTCGTCGGGCGGGTGCAGCGCGGTCACATTGTCCTGCCGTCGATCGGACGACTCTGGCTCGGACGACTCTTGCTCGGACCGCTTCTGCTCGCGCTGGACCGGCTCGGACAGCGCGAGCATCCCCATCGTCACCGGCTCGCGCCGGATCGGCATCGTGACCTCTTCGCGACGAGCCGGCTGCGACTGCAGCGGTGCGGCCCCAGAACCGGCCGGCTTGGTTGGCTCGGACTGACGCAGCGCAAGGCCGAAGCGCCGCGCCTTGGGCTTCGGCGGCGGCTTGATCGTTGGCTGCTCCGGCGGCGTGTCGGGCTCGTCGAGGTCGACGGACGTGTTCGGCGAGGGCGTCGCGACGGCCGGCTCGGACTGCGTGGTGATCTCGATGGTCGGCCTCGGCTCGTCGAGTCCGCCCGCATCGAGGAGGACGACCTCCGCCCGTCCGTCCGCCAGCCGGTTCAGTGTCTCGGCGACGTCGACGACCGAGACGGTCGTGGTGACCCCGTAGGGGACGACCAGCGACGCGTCGTACAACGTCCGGTTGAGGGCAGCCGCGAACCGCGATCGCAGGCCGGCGCCCTCGAGGACCCCGGCGTCGTTAGCCGCCAGCACGGCCACGTGGCCGTCGGTGAGCCGTCCTCGCTCGTCGACCTCGACGCGTTCGACCTTGCTCCACGGGATGCCGGTCCAGGTCGAGCCGAGGCGCACCCGGAGCCCGGTGGCGTCGGCGACAAGCAGCGGTGTGCGGGCGTCCCGCCAGGCGAAGGCATGGACCACCGCGACAAGTCCCAGGGCCACGCCGAGCACCAGCGAGCTTCCGGTCTCGGTTTCGCTGAACCGCCACAGATAGCCGACCGCCAGCGCTGCGGACACGATGGCGACGAGAGCCATCAGGCCGGCGCGGCGACGTACGACCACGTTCATTGCTCCCCCTGCAGACTTGCGATCACATCATCGAGGTCATCTGGCTGTATCAACACGTCACGAGCCTTCGACCCTTCGGAGGGACCGACGATCCCGCGGCTTTCTAGTATGTCCATCAGGCGCCCCGCCTTGGCGAAACCGACGCGAAGCTTACGTTGAAGCATAGACGTCGAGCCGAACTGGGTCGACACCACCAGCTCGACGGCCTGGCACACCAGGTTGAGATCGTCGCCTATGTCGTCGTCGAGCTCGCGCTTTGCCTGCTGCGGCGCGGTGACGTCGTCGCGGTATGTCGGCTGCAGCTGCTTCTTGCAGTGCTCGACGACCTGCTTGATCTCCGCCTCGGTCACCCAGGCGCCCTGGATCCGCGCGGGCTTGCTCACACCCATCGGCAAGAACAGACCGTCACCCTTGCCCACCAGCTTCTCCGCCCCCGGCTGGTCCAAGATGACCCGGCTGTCGGCGAGTGACGAGGTGGCGAACGACAGCCGGCTCGGCACGTTGGCCTTGATCAGCCCGGTCACCACGTCGACCGAAGGCCGCTGCGTCGCCAGCACCAGGTGGATCCCGGCTGCCCGCGCCAGCTGGGTGATCCGCACCACGGCGTCCTCGACGTCACGCGGTGCAACCATCATCAGGTCGGCCAGCTCGTCCACGACGATGAGGAGATACGGGTACGGCACCAGCACCCGCTCGCTGCCGGGAGGCGGCTGCACGGCTCCGGACCGGACGGCCTTGTTGAAGTCGTCGACATGGCGGAAGCCGAAGTTGGCGAGGTCGTCGTACCGCTGGTCCATCTCGCGGACCACCCACTGCAGCGCCTCGGCGGCCTTCTTGGGGCTGGTGATGATCGGGGTGATCAGGTGTGGGATGCCTTCGTACGACGTGAGCTCGACCCGCTTGGGGTCCACCATGATCATCCGCAGCTCGTCGGGCGTTGCCCGCATCAGCAGCGAGGAGACCATCGAGTTGATGAAGCTGGACTTGCCGGAGCCGGTGGCGCCGGCGACCAGCAGATGCGGCATCTTGGCCAGGTTGGCGACCACGAAGCCGCCCTCGACGTCCTTGCCGAGCGCCACCACCATCGGATGGTGGTCGTTGCGGGCCACCGGGGCGCGCAGCACGTCACCCAGCGAGACGATCTCCCCGTCAGGGTTGGGGATCTCCACACCGATCGCGGATTTGCCAGGGATGGGCGAGAGGATCCGCACGTCGGCGCTGGCGACGGAGTAGGCGATGTTCTTGCTGAGCGCGGTTACCTTCTCGACCTTGACGGCCGGACCGAGCTCGACCTCGTACCGAGTGACTGTGGGGCCGCGCGTGTAGCCGGTGACCTGGGCGTCGATGCCGAACTGCTCGAGGACCTCGGTGAGGCGGTCGACGATGGCGTCGGAGGCCTGCGACCTCGCCTTGTGGGCGCTGCCGGGCTTGAGCACCTGGTTGCCGGGCAGCGAGTAGGAGATGTCGCCGGACAAGCTCAGCTGCTCGACGCGCTGCGGCAGCGGTGTGTGGGGTGGGGCCTCCAGCGGTCCGGAGTCGGCGGCCCCCTGGTCACGTGTGGCGAAGGACGAGCTCGTCGCGCCCTCGGCGGACCCGGTGAACCCGGTGGACTCGGTGGACTCGGCGGGCTCGTCGGTTTCAGCCGAGGCGCCGACCCGCCGGCGGGGTCGGGAGCGCCGAAGCGGCTCTACCGCGGAGGCGTCGGCGCCATCGGTCGGCTGGGTCGCACTGTCGCCCGTCGCGGCCTCACCCGACGTGCGACCGAGCAGCCTGTCGCGGAGCGCAGCAAGGCGTCCCGGGATCTGGTAGACCGGCGTCGCGGTGACCACGAGCAGGCCGAAGACCGTCAGCAGCACCAGCAGCGGGATCGCGATCAGGGTGCTGCGGAACAGGTCGGCGATCAGCGCCGAGCCGATGTAGCCGACCGCGCCGCCAGCCTCCCGCATCGCCTCGCTGCCGCCGCTCGGCCGTGGCAGGCCGTGCTCGATGTGGACCAGGCCAAGCACACCGAGCGAGATCGCGGCCCAGCCGATCACCGGCCGCCCCGCGGGGCCGTTCAGCTCGGGGCTGCGCATGGCGCGCCAGGCGGCGAGCAGGAGGAGGAGCGGTACGGCGTAGGCGGCGATCCCGACGGTGCCTTCGACCACCGCTCGGATGACCTCGCCGACGTCGCCGGGTAGCCGCCACCATTCGGCGGCGCTGACGATGACGGCCAGACCGACGAGGCCGAGTCCGAAGCCGTCGCGGCGGTGTTCGGGTTCGAGGTCGCGGGCGGTCGACCCGATGCGCCGTACGATCGCCCCCATCAGGTGGGCGACGCCCAGCCAGACGGCGGCCAGCCCGCGGCCGAGGCCTTTCACGAGCACGGCAACCAGGCCAGGCCCGCTGCGAGGCGACGACGAGCGTGAGCGGCTGCTCCCGCTCTTCTTCTTGCTCGCCGACGACGTCCGTCGGGTCTGGCTGCCGGACGATCGCGATCGAGAGCTTCCGCTCCGCGACCGCGATGGGGAAGACGTGCGGGTCGCCATGCCGGAGAGGCTACGCGATCGTCTCATCAGTCTCACGTGTAACACGCCCCGCGGGTGATTCTGGCGATCGCGCGCACGACCTGGCTGGTGACGACATACTGGCCCGATGTCGTTGCTGATCGCTGTGACCGGTGTCGCCCCCGGCATCGGTAAGTCGACTTTGGCCGCAGGACTCAGCGACTGGCTCAGATCACTGGGCAGGGTTGTCGACCACTTCGAGGAGGACGAGGTCCTGACCCGCCCGCAGTTCGCGCCGTTGGCCCGCGAGCTCGCGGTGACCGGGCGCGTCGGGCTCGACACGTTGCAGTCGACGGTCTCCGACTTCGTGGCAGCGAGCACCCCTGACGAGGGCGCGGTCGTGGTGTGCGACTCGCTGTTCCCGTTCGTCCACTCGCTGATCGGGTGGGGATATGGCGAGCACGCGATCGAGGGCTTCCTCAGCGACCTCCCCGAGCGGCTGGCAGGTGTGGATCTGGTTGTCGTCTACCTCGACGCCGAGGTCGACGCGGCGTTGAGTCGGGCGGCGGAGCGCGAGCCCGACGGCTGGCTCGACTGGTTCGTCGACAACCTGGGAGACCGTGACGCCGGCCCGACTGTGCGCGACATTGAGTCGGCCGCCCGCTATCTCGACTGGGAGCGCGCGATCACGGTGCGACTGATGGCCGACCAGGACTGGGAGGTGACCGTGTTGGCGGACTGCGACCAGCTGTCCGAATCGGACCTGTTGGGCCGGGCACGCGAGGCGCTGTCGCCGTACCTGGCCACCGGTCCGGATGTGCCGCCGCGGCACGATCAGAAGTAGTCCAGCAGGTACGCCGACCGACCGGCGAACGCCGCATCGAGCAGCGCACGTGCCTGGGCGCTGCCGCCCGTCGCCAGACCCGCCGTGAGCAGGGACGAGACCGGCGTGCCGGCGTAGAGCGCCGCGATGCCGTTGGCGCCGAGGCGGACAGCGTCGGCGTCTGCGGCGCCACCGGGCCGGGCGGCCAGCTCTCCCTTCCCGCCCGACACCTGCAACGTGCCTGCGAGGCAGTTCTGCGGCACCTCGGCGTCCACGACCTCCAGCGGCACCTCCACCTCCAGACCGGCCGGAAACCCGCGCCCGGCGACTGCCGCCGGCAGGTCGAGCAGCCGAAGCATCCAGCGGACCTGGGTGGCCTCGGCCGCGACCATCTCGGACAGGAGCTGGTGGACAGGGTCGTCGGGCGCGAGGTAGGCGTGGACCCGCTTCGCGATCGAGGAGCCGGAGCCCACCGTCGCCCACAGGGACTTGTTGGTCTCGGTGCTGCCGGCCAGCAGGCAGTGGACACGGAGGTCGGACCCCTCCCATCCGTAGAGCACGAACCCGTCGTCGGCCAGGTAGCCGAACACCGACGAGTCCGCGAGGTCCTCACGCAGCTCTGTCTCTGGGAAGTCCCTGGGCCCGCAGGCCCGTCCTGCGGCGTACTGGCGCCGTAGGATGTCGAACATGGCTGCCGCGTCGGCGGGTCGAGCTTCGCGGACATGCACCTGGCCGCCCCGCAGGTCGCGCAACAACCGTGCCTCCATGGTGAACCGGTGCTGCGCCCCGGCGATCTCCCAACCCAGGCTGCGATATACCGGAACCGTGGCCGGATAGAGGGCCGAGAGCGGGTAGCCGAGGTCGCGCGAGCGTTCGATCGTCCCTCTCATCAGCAACGTGCCGACTCCACGGCCCCGGTGCTCCGGCGCGACAACGACACCGGCCATACCGGCCATCGGCAGGTCTCGGCCACCCCACCACTGCCGAAACGGCCGGATGACGGCGCGACCGACGAGTTCCGTGCCGTCGTACGCAGCGACGGCTCTCCCCTCCCCGATCGCGACACGGGCGTCGGACTCCCAGCCTTCGCGTGCCGACTCCGGCATAGTTCCGAAGGACCGGGTGCGGATGTCGAACGACCGAGCGACGTCGGCCGAGTCGAGGGACCTCGTCTCCATTGGCAGCA
>JACCUS010000108.1 GCA_013811715.1 Nocardioidaceae bacterium | reverse complement strand
CAGTTGAAGAGCACCGGCCAGTACGACGACACCTACATCATCTTCACCTCGGACAACGGCGTCCATCTCGGCGAGCACCGCTGGTCGGCCAAGGTGCTGGGCTACGAGCCGGCGATACGCGTGCCGTTGATCATCAGCGGTCCGGGTCTGCCCAAGGGGGTCGAACGGGACCAGGCCGTGACGATGGTTGACCTGGCCGCCACCATCGCCGACCTGGCGGGGGTCGAGCCGGGGCTGCCGCAAGACGGCGAGTCCTTGATCCCGCTCGCCACCGGCGCCGTGCCCGACGCCCGGGACCGAGTGGTTCCGCTCGAAGCGGGCCCGCTCGACGCCGCGTCGAGCGGCTGGCTCTACCGAGGTGTGCGCACCGACCGCTACACGCTGCTGGAGTGGGGTGATGGCTCGGTGGAGCTGTACGACCGCCGGACCGATCCGCACCAGGTCGAGAGCGTCGCAGGCGACCCGGCGTACGCCGACATCCAGGCCCGACTCGACGAGTACCTCACCGACCTCCAAGGCTGCGCGGGCGAGGGTTGTCTCGTCTGGCTCGACGGCAGCCACTGAAACCACCCGGATAATCACCGGTCCAACTAGACCGTGAAGACGACCTTGCCGAAGACGTCTCCGTCAACCATCGCGGAGAACCCCTCGCGGGCCTGGTCGAGCGGCAACACCCGGTCGACCAGCGGCCGGGCGCCGCTGACGTCGAGCAGGCTGACGAGCTCGCGCAGCTCCTCCCGAGTGCCCATCGTGGAGCCCTGCACCCGCAGCTGCAAGAAGAAGATGCGGGTGAGCTCTGAGCTCTTGGGCTGCGGCCCCGACGTCGTTCCGGAGATCACCAAGGTGCCGCCGGGGCGGAGCGACTTCACCGAATGGCTCCAAGTGGCGGCGCCCACGGTGTCCATGACCGCGTCGACCCGTTGCGCAAGCCGCGTGCCCGTCTCCACCGCCTCATGCGCGCCGATCTCCAAGGCCCTGCGGCGTTTTGTCTCGTCCCGGCTGGTGACGAGCACGCGCATTCCTGCGGCGCCGGCCAAGGTGACGAGTGCCGTGGCGACCCCTCCGCCGGCCCCCTGCACCAGCACGCTGTCGCCGGGTCTGAGCCCGCCTTGGGTGAACAGCATCCGGTAGGCCGTCAACCACGCGGTCGGCAGGCAGGCCGCCTCCTCGAAGGACAACGACGCTGGCTTCGGCACCACGTTGCGCCGCGGCACCATGACACGCTCGGCGAGGGTGCCCTGATGGCGCTCGGACAGCAACGAGCGCCTGGGGTCCAGAGTCTCGTCTCCGACCCATCCCGGGTCGCTGATCACCGCGTGCACGACGACCTCGTTCCCCTCGTCGTCGACGCCGGCCGCGTCGCAACCCAGGGTCATCGGAAGCCGGTCCGCCGGTAGGCCCACCCCCCGCAACGACCACACGTCGTGATGGTTGAGGGACGCCGCCCGGACCGTCACCGTGGTCCACCCATCCGGCGGCTCGGGGTCGGGCCGCTCACCCAGGGCGAGGCCCGACAGCGGGTCGTCGGAGTCGGCGGACCGGGCATAGACAGCGAACATCCGACCAACCTAGCGAGTGGTTCTGGATCGCCGCCATGGCCAGATCCGGCACACAACCACCGCCACCACGTCAGCTGGCGGGATCGCCCCGACCAGCCAGGAGTCCACCCCCTCGTCGGGGTTGTCGCGCTCGACCCACCAGCCGTCGGCGTCCTGGCCCACAACGCGCTTGACCGCGACCGGCCGGTTCGGCAGTCGCACGACGACGAGCCGCCCGACCCGAGGCGCCACTCGGTGTCGGACCAAGAGCCAATCGCCGTCGCGCAGCGTCGGTTCCATCGAGCGTCCACGGACGACGGCGAAGCCGAGCAGCGGCGGACGCGGCCGGGGCGGCGGACCCACTCGGACGGCACCTCGTTTCGACGGATGAGTCTCGGGAACTAGTGTGGCAACTCTGACATGAGATCTACAGAAAGGACCCCAGCGATGCTGGCTCGACTCTTCGCACGGACGATCGAGGTCTCCGCCCACTGTGACCTTCCCTGCGGCATCTACGACCCGGCCCAGGCAAGGATCGAGGCGGAGTCCATCAAGGGCATCATCGGCAAGCTCGAAGGCAACGACGACCCCGACTTCCGCACCCGCGCCGTGCTTATCAAGGAGCAGCGCTCAGAGTTGGTGAAACATCATCTGTGGGTGCTGTGGACCGACTACTTCAAGCCGCCTCACTTCGAGAAGTACCCGCAGCTGCACACGCTGTTCAACGAGGCCACCAAGCTCGCCGGGGCAGCCGGCACCAAAGACAGCATGGACCCGGCGACCGCGGAAGAGCTGCTCGCAAAGATCGACGAGATCGCCAAGATCTTCACCGCGACCAAGCAGGACTCCTAACCCCCGACAGTTCCCTCGCCGTCACCGTCGCGGTCGGCGTATAGCGCCGTGGTGGTCGCCGGGGAGAACACCACCGCCAGCACCAGCGCCGCCGGTAACGCCAGAGCCACCGCCACCCACGCGGTGGAGCTCCCGGCGAAGCTCCATGCGACGCCGAGTTGGATGAGCTGCGCGAGCACCACCGGACCGCGGCTCCAGCCACGCAGTTGGGCGAGTCCGCGCGCTGACCAGGCCAGCCCCGCGGCGTACAACCCGAAGAAGACCGTGGTGGTGACCCCGGCGGTCACTCGGTCACGGTCGATGTTGACCGCCTCGACAACGCCGAGCACCACCACGACCATCACCTCGGCCGCGACGATCGCCGCGGCGACAGTGGTACGCGCGCGGGCGGGGTCGCTCACGCGGCACAGACTAGCGATTTCCCACCCAGACCTGCCGAACATGCCTTGCTCTGTGCCAGCCCGCCCGGCGCAAGCCCCTTCCGCGGCGGGGGCACGGCTAGACTGGGGGAACCCGGTCGCGCCCACCCTGGTCGGGTGGTTGTGACACAACTGACAAGGGCCGGGGGGTTGTTTCTGCAGTGATCTCTTGCGACGATCGTGTCGCAGGTCGTGAAATGCTTCACGAACATCGGACTACCAGCCTGGCGTCGGTGAAACCAGTCACCGCCGCCGAGACGAGAAGGAGTTGCCCGCCGTGGATTGGCGCCATCGTTCCGCGTGCCTCGATGAGGACCCGGAACTGTTCTTCCCGATCGGTAACACCGGTCCGGCCATCCTGCAGATCGAGGAGGCCAAGGCCGTGTGCCGTCGCTGTGAGGTGCGCGAGCAATGTCTCGCCTGGGCGCTGGAGGCGGGGCAGGACCACGGAGTCTGGGGCGGCCTGTCCGAAGACGAGCGTCGGGCGCTGAAGCGCCGCAACGCGCGGGCCAAGATCCGCGCCTGACACTGTTCGAGCCCGAACGGCCTTGCGGGAGTCGTCCGTGTGAAATGATCAGCCCCATGCGTCGGGAACTGATGCGTCGGGTTTTTTGGCAGCACGTGCTCGAGTCCGACATGGCCGTACCCGTCGAACAGTCGCTCAACGAGTTGACTGCCGAGCTCGTCACCATGCTCGGGTCGGCCAACCCCGTCGAACGTGACGAGGTCGCCTATCCGGTGCTGGCCAACTGGCTCGCTGGTGGGGTGTACGACGACCTGCTCGTCAGCTTCGGAGACTCGATCGCCGACGGGCTTCGACCCGGCCTCGGAGACCCCGAGTCCGACACGGTCTTCCGTCGCAGCTTCTCGGCCCTGGTGTTGACCGAATCCATCGCGCGCGACAATGTCGCCCACGTCCTGCCGGTCGACGCGGTGCTCAGCTGGGCCGACCGATCGATCGGGTGGTACACCCGCGAACGCGACCTGCGCCGCTGGGTCGCGGAGAAGGGTCGGGCTAGTGCCGTCGCGCACGGCGCCGATCTGCTCGGCGCGCTGGCGCAGTCGCGCCACCTTCACGGCGGGCACCTGCAGGTGCTGCTCGACGTGGTCGCCGAGCGGGTCTCGGCGCCGACGGCGGCTGTCTTCGTCGACGGCGAGGACGATCATCTCGCCGCGGCCGTGTTGACGATTGTGCAACGCGACCTGATCGACGCCGATCACCTCGACGCCTGGGCCGCGGGACTCGGCGAGGCGCTCAGCCGACCGCCGCGGCACCCTGACGACGAGAGGTGGCCGTCCTCCGCCGCTCGTAACATCTCCAACTTCTTGCGGGCACTCCATGTGCATCTGGCGATCGGTGTCGCTCCGCAGGGGGCGACGATCAGCTTCGCCCGGCCGCCAGCCTGCCGACCCGATCTGCTCCTCGCACTGCTCGGCGCGATTCCTCGCCGCACACCATGGCTGTACGCCTCCCCGGAGGTCGCCGACCCACGGGCTACCACCGGTGTCTGAGCCGATCGAAGTCCGACCGGCAGCACCGTCGGAGTACGCCCGGATCGGGGAGATCACCGTCTCGGCGTACCGCCACGGCGGATTCCTCGACGCAGACGGCGACTACGTGGAAGAGCTGCGTGACGCCGCCAGTCGGGCCGACAAGGCCGAGCTATGGGTGGCGGTGCGCGAGGGACAGGTGCTGGGGTCGGTGACCTTCTGCCCGCCGGACTCACCGTACCGCGAGGTCGCCGGCGACGGTCAGGGCGAGTTCCGGATGCTGGCGATCGACCCTTCCGCAAGGGGGCTGGGCGCCGCCCGGCTGCTGATCAGCCGGTGCTTCGAGCGCTGTCGAGAGCTCGAACTCGGTGAAATGACGATCTGCTCCATGGCGCAGATGACGCCCGCGCATACGCTCTACGACACTTTCGGCTTCGTGCGGGACGACCTTCTCGACTGGGCACCGGTGCCGGGGATCCGACTGTTGGGCTTCCGCACCGCTGTCCCGAGCTGACGCGGCTCGCCTTATCGGCCCGCTGGTCCGTCTGTCACAATCGGGTGTACACCCGAACGCAACCAGGAGGGTTCCGATGAGCAAGACCGGCCGCAAGCGACGCGCTCGCCGCAAGAAGAAGTCCAACCACGGCAAGCGCCCCAACTGCTGAAGTCAGCGCTCAAACGTTGCCGCGTGGCGGTCGATCGATCTCGAACCGGTGGTAGGCGACCTCGAGCTGGACCTGGCGGATCGAGAACATCACCCGCTGGCGAAGCTCGACGGGCGCCGGTTCGACGCACGACCGCGCGACCAGGGCTTTGACGAGCCGTTCGAGGTCAGCCTCACGCAGACACGGGCCGCACTCGTCGAGGTGAGCTTGGATCTCGCTGCAGTCGGCGTCTTCGAGCTCGTCGTCGATGAACACGTACATCCGGTCGAGGACCTCGTCGCAGTTGACGTGATGGTGGTGGCCGAAGGTCATGGCGTCACCTCGGCCTGCTGGGCGCCCGAGCCACGGGCCAGGCCCCTCTCACGGGCGTAGTCCTCGAGCAGGTTGCGTAGCTGACCTCGGCCGCGGTGCAGCCGAGACATCACGGTGCCCACCGGGGTTCCCATGATCTCGGCGATCTCCTTGTAGGCGAAGCCTTCGACGTCGGCAAGGTAGACGGCAAGCCGGAAGTCCTCCGGGATCTGCTGCAGCGCGTCCTTCACCGCGCTGTCAGGCAGGTGCTCGAGCGCCTCGCCCTCTGCCGACTTCAGCCCCGAGGACGTGTGCGTCTCAGCTCGCGCCAGCTGCCAGTCCTCGATCTCATCGTGGGGGTCTTGGATCGGCTGCCGCTGCTTCTTGCGGTAGGTGTTGATGAAAGCGTTCGTGAGGATGCGGTAGAGCCACGCCTTGAGGTTGGTCCCGGGTTTGAACTGGTGGAAGGCGGCGAACGCCTTGGCGTACGTGTCCTGCACGAGGTCCTCGGCGTCTTGCGGGTTGCGCGTCATGCGCATCGCCGCGGAGTAGAGCTGGTCGAGATAGACCATCGCATCGCGCTCGAATCGAGCGGTGCGCTCCTCGACGGTCTCGGTGGGCTCGTTGTCCGGGGTTGGAGTCATCAACGGCAAGGGTAGCGGCCCGTGGTGACGTTCAACTTCGGTCAGCACGTCGGCGTCGCGGCGAGACGTGCCAACACGCGTGGCGAGCATCGAAGCGACCTCCAACGATTGCATGTCTTGCACTCAGGGGGACAACGCCGACTCTTCGTGGATCATTCCACCGGGTCAGGCCACCCGTGCGGTCACCCATTCCACCACCGCCTCGACGATCAGGTCGTGCGTCTCTGCCTGGCTCAACGCCGCCCGTTTGGGCACGGTGAACGAGTGGTTGGCGTCCGGGATCGAGGTAAGCTCGACCGTCTCGGGAAACTCGTCTGGGCCGCCGAAGGAGTCCCGCTCCCCTTGGATCACGAACGTCGGCAAGCCCACCTCGGTGAGCTCCGGTAGGCGCGTCGACGCCGAGCGGCCCGGCGGCTTGAGCGGGAAGGCCAGCGCCAGGCAGCCGACGGCCCCCAGCGACCGGGCCAACCGGCACGCCACCCTTGCCCCGGCGCTGCGTCCCCCCAGCACGATAGGGGTACGCACCCGGATCGCGTTCATGCAGGCGATGGTGGCCTCGTCCAGGGCCTCTGGACTCCAGGCAACGCGCTTGCCCGCGACCTTCCACGGCTGCTCGATGCGGAAGACGGAGACTCCCTGACCCGGCAGTGCCCGGGCCAGCGCCACGAGGTCGGGTGAGTCGACGCCCTTTCCCGCGCCATGGCCCAGGGCCAATGCCGCGACGGGGTATCGCGCCCGGTCAGCGTGCAGCCGAGCGTCTCCTCGAGGGGTGGCGATGGTGCGGACGTGAGTGTTCACGCGTCGAACAATGCATCAGAGGCGCCCTCGGAGGCGAGCCTATCGAGCAGGGCTGCGCCGTTATTTCGCACATTGTTGACCTCGGTGGACACCGGGTAGGCCTCCAGTCGACCTGGCGCCGCGGGAACCAGCAGATCGCCAACGTCGCTGGGATCGGTCACCCCAGCATCGAGCCACGCCGAGTACCGGACGGGTTCTACCAGCATCGGCATCCGGTCATGGATCCGACCGAGATCGTCCTCGGCGCTAGTGGTGATCACCGTCGCGGTCCACAAGAAAGCCCCGTCTTGGTCCTCGGCAACGTCGTTGTTCCGCCAGATCTCGTACAACCCGGCCATCGCCAACCCCCCGCCGTCCGAGGGGCGGATGAAGAACGGCTGCTTCAACGGCTTGCCGGACTTGCCGAGCTGCTCGGTCGGGTACCACTCGAAGTACCCATCAGCTGGGAGCAGGCAGCGCCGCTTGGCGAAGGCGCGGCGGAAGGCCGGTTTCGTCGCCAGCGTCTCGACGCGGGCGTTGATCATCCGAGCGCCGATGCCCGGATCCTTCGCCCACGACGGAACCAGCCCCCACCGCACGGCTGCGAGACGGCGTTCGGCCGGCGCATCGGGAGGTAAGTCCCGCGGCTTTCGGTCGAGCACGGCGTAGACCTCCTTGGTCGGAGCCACGTTGTAGTCGGGCTCCAGCGGAGCGGGCACCGTCACTCGGTCGACCTCGAACTCCTCGACCAGATCTTCGGGCTTGCGACTGGACGCGTAACGGCCACACATGTCTGCAGCCTGTCACATCGCAGGGACAGCGCGCCCTCCTTTCTCATCGGAAGGGGCGACTCCTCGTCTTAGCGCCAGGCGTACCCGCAGATGCTTCTCGGCGACTGACCTACACTGAGTGGCAACAGTGACGACGAAGCCAAGTAGTCGCGGGAGTCCGTAGGCCCAGAGATCCGCCGGTCGCTGAGAAGGCGGACCTCGGCCCCTCGACGAAGACACTTTCGAGCTGGAGTTCATCGAGGTCGACGCGTGTTGCGGCGGCGAAGGTGTGGTGGCACCGCGACTTGCCCGTCGCCCACGCCTCCGGGCAACCGACCCGATGAAGGTGAACTCATGTCCTCAGCCTCGTCCGAACCGTTGCCGCGTACGCTCGCCGCCGACCTCGCGTCGTACGCCGACAAGCCCGGCGCACCCGTCCGCCTCAGCGGCTGGATCCATCGACGGCGCAGGCTCTCCGGCCTGTCGTTCGTCGTCATCCGCGACCGCAGCGGGCTCGCACAGGTCGTTGTCCGCAGCCCCGAGGCGCTCGCGCAGGTGGAGCAGCTCGGCGAAGAGACCCCGGTCGACGTCGTGGGCCGCGCCAGCACCAACGCCCAGGCACCCGGCGGCGTCGAGGTGGTGGAGCCGTCCTTCCTAGCGCTGACCGACCCTGCCGTCACCCCACCGATAGAGCTGTGGCGGCCGACGATCTCGGCCGGCCTGCCGGCGATGCTCGACCACGCGCAGGTGACGTGGCGGCATCCGCTCCAGCAGGCCAAGTGGCAGCTGGCGGCGGCCTCGCTGCACGGCTTCCGTCGTACTCTCGACGCCGCCGGCTTCACCGAGGTGCACAGCCCGAAGCTCGTGGAGTCCGCGACGGAGTCGGGTGCCAACGTCTTCGGTGTCGACTACTTCGGTCGACCCGCCTACCTGGCCCAGTCGCCGCAGTTCTACAAGCAGATGCTGGTGGGCGTCTTCGAGCGGGTCTACGAGGTGGGGCCGGCGTTTCGCGCCGAGCCGCACGACACCGTTCGTCATCTCGCGGAGTACGTCTCGTTGGACGTCGAGCTGGGCTTCATTGACGACCACCGCGACGTGATCGGTGTGCTGCGCGACGTAGTCGCGGGGATGGTCGCCGCCATCCACGAGCGGGCTGCAGCGGCTGTCGAGCTGCTCGGCGCCGACATCCCCGAAGTGCCAGCGGACATACCGGTCGTGCACTTCCGTGAGGCCCTCGAGATCGCGGGCGCCTCGGCCGACGAGCCCGACCTGGCGCCGGCGCACGAGCGGGCGCTGGGCGCGTGGGCCAAGCAGACGCACGACAGCGACTTCATCCTGGTGGAGGGCTACCCGACCGCGCACCGCGCGTTCTACAGCCACCCGGAGCCGGACGACCCACACTGGTCCCGGTCGTTCGACCTGATCTTCCGGGGCATCGAGCTAGTGAGCGGGGCCCAGCGGCTCCACCGCCACGACGACTACGTCCAGACGCTGAAGGCGAGGGGACTGCCGATCGAGCCCTACACGGGTTACCTCGACGCGTTCAAGCACGGCATCCCGCCACACGGGGGATTCGCGATCGGCCTCGAGCGCTGGACTGGTCGGCTGGTCGAGGCGGAGAACATCCGCGAGGTCACGCTCTTCCCCCGCGACCTGCACCGGATCGCGCCATGAGGTAAGAATGAGGTATGGCCCTAGTCAGACTCATCGCCCGCCCCATGCTCTCCTCGATGTTCATCGCCGGAGGCATCAACTCGTTGAAGAACGCCCAGTCCCTAGCCGACCGAGCCCAGCCGGTCACCGACAAGCTTGCGCCGGCCGTCGACAAAGCCACCGACAAGCTGCCGTTCGACATGGACTCCAAGCGGATGGTCCAGGTCAACGGCGTGACCCAAGTAGTGGGCGGTGCCATGCTGGCGACCGGACGTTCCCCCCGGCTCGCGTCGCTGGCGCTCGCGCTGACCCTGGTCCCCACCACCTTCGGTGGCCACCGCTACTGGGAGGAGACCGATCCCCAGCGGCGGGCCAACCAGCGCGTCCACTTCCTCAAGAACGTCTCGATGGCCGGCGGTCTGCTGCTGGCCAGTGTCGACACGGAAGGCAAGCCGAGCCTCGCGTGGCAAGCCAGGCACCAAGCCGGCAAGGCCAAGAAGCGGGCGAGCAAGCTGACGCCCAATTAGCCCTCATGCTCGGCGTTGCGGCGGCTGGCGGGCTCTGGCCGGCCAGTCGTCGCATCCTTATGGCTGATGGGCAGTGACGACTTCCGTGCACGACCCATGGCCGGCGCCGTACGCCGACGCTCCGGTGCACGCCCACATCACCCTTCCCGGCTCCAAGTCGCTCACGAGCCGCGCCCTGCTCCTCGCCGCCATCGCTGACGGGCCTTCGACCATCCGCCACGCGCTGCTCGCGCGCGACACCGCGTTGATGATGGCCGCGCTGGAGGCGATGGGTGTCGGCGTCGACGTCCGCGACGACATCGTTGTCGTGACTCCCAAGCCGCTGGGTGGCCCGGCCGCCGTCGACTGTGGCCTCGCCGGAACGGTGATGCGGTTCGTGCCGCCGGTGGCGGCGCTGGCGACCGGGCGGGTCGAGTTCGACGGCGACGAGCGAGCACGCGAGCGCCCGATGGGCGAGATGCTCGACGCACTGCGCCAGCTGGGCGTGGCGATCGACGCTGGCGCGGACTCGCTCCCCTTCGCGGTGGCGGGCGCCGGTCGCGTCGAGGGCGGCGCGGTGACACTCGACGCGTCGGCCTCCAGCCAGTTCGTCTCGGCTCTGCTGCTGGCGGGGGCGCGCTACGAGCGCGGTGTCGACGTACGCCACGACGGCAAGCCGGTGCCATCGCTGCCGCACATCGCGATGACGGTCGGGATGCTTCGTGAGCGCGGCGTGGAGATCGACGACGGCGAGCCGAACAGGTGGGTGGTGTCGCCGAGTGAGATCTCTGGCATCCCTGTCGACGTCGAACCCGACCTCAGCAACGCCGCCCCCTTCCTCGCGGCCGCGACGGTGACGGGTGGCTCTGTCACCGTCGTCGGATGGCCCGGCGGCACCCACCAGCCCGGTGACCGGCTCCGCTCGATCCTGGCGATGTTCGGAGCGAGTGTGAGCCTGGATGCCGACGGACTGACTGTGTCCGGGACTGGTCGGGTCGCCGGTGTCGACGTCGACCTGCATGACGCCGGAGAGCTCGTGCCGGTGGTGGCCGCCGTCGCCTCGTTGGCGGACTCCCCTTCCTACCTGCGTGGAATCTCCCACCTGCGCGGGCACGAAACGGACCGGCTTGCCGCGCTGTCGACCGAGCTCGGCCTCCTCGGCTGTGACGCACGTGAGACCCGCGACGGGCTAGAGATCCACCCACAGCCGCTGACGGGCGCTGTGTTCCACACGTACGCCGACCATAGGCTGGCGCAGGCAGCGGCTGTGTTGGGGCTCGTCGTCGAAGGTGTCCGGGTCGACGACGTCGCCGCGACGGCGAAGACGCATCCCGACTTCGTCGGCGCCTGGGCGGCGATGCTCGGGTGACGCAGTCGTTCGACATCGACGACCACAGCCGGTTCGAGAGGCCGCGGCGACACACACGTCCTCGTACCAAGGACCGGCCGAGCTATGACGACGCGACCAGCGGGTTCGTGATCACCGTGGACAGGGGTCGCTTCACCGTGCGGGTTCCCGACGAAGGCGGCGAGCGGACCGTGACCGCGATGAAGTCCCGGCACCTCGGCCGCACCGGTGTGGTGGTCGGTGACCGGGTCCGTATGGTCGGGGACGTCAGTGGCGACTCGGGCAGCCTGTCGCGCATCGTCGAGGTGGAGGAGCGCAAGACGGTGCTCCGCCGCACTGCCGACGACGACGACCCGGTCGAACGCATCGTGGTGGCTAACGCCAACCAGCTCGTGGTCGTGACGGCGGTGGCCAACCCGGAGCCGCGGCGCCGGCTCATCGACCGGGCACTCGTCGCGGCGTACGACGCCGGGCTGGACCCGCTGCTGTGCCTGACCAAGGTTGACCTCGCCGATCCGGAGACGCTGCTGTCGATCTACCGCCCACTGGGAGTGCCGCACGTCGTCGCCGAACGAGGGAGCGACCTCGGCGTGGTGCGCGACCGGCTGAGGGGCGAGGTCAGCGTCCTCGTCGGGCACTCCGGGGTGGGCAAGTCGACGCTGGTGAACGCGCTGGTGCCTGGCACGCGCCGGGCGATCGGCGACGTCAACGCCGTGACCGGACGCGGGCGCCACACGTCGACGTCCGCGTTGGCGTTGGAGCTTCCGTTCGGGGGTTGGGTTGTCGACACCCCGGGGATCCGATCGTTCGGGCTTGCGCACGTCGACCCACGACACCTCATCAAGGCATTCGACGACCTGGACGCGCTGACCGTGGACTGTCCACGCGGCTGCAAGCACGGCGAGTCCGAGCCGGAGTGCGCGCTCGACGACGGCGTCGCCGACGGCCGCGCCGATGCAGCCCGGGTCGAGTCGTTCCGCCGGTTGCTGGCCAGCCGCGACCACGCCGCCGACGACTTCTAGCAGTGCGTGGGGCTTCGAGGGCAGGCGGCCCTACTACCGCGTCAAATGACGAGCGAAGCGTCGACGAGGTGCGGTCAGGCCGTCTCAGTCGCAGAACCGCGGGTAGGCGGCATGAGTTCCTCGGGCGAGATGACTGCGGCGGGGGCGGGGTGGTCTATCTGCAAGGTGGTGTGGTCGATGCCGTAGCGATCTGCAAGCAGCGAGGTGATGGTCTGGCGGCGCTCGTGGCAGTCGCAGCCGACTTCGACGAGCACGTGAGCGGACAGGGCTGGGAACCCGGACGTCACATCCCACACGTGTAGGTCGTGGATCTCGACCACACCCTCGACCGCGTGTAGGTCGGCGTCGATGGCGGCGACGTCCATCCCGCGGGGGGCTGCTTCGAGGAAGACTCGCCAAGAGTCGCGCAGCAGTCCCCAGCCGCCCTTGACCATCAGCGCGGCCACCACCAGCGCGGCGACGGCGTCGGCCCGCGTCCACCCGCTCAGCAGCACCACGAGTCCGGCCACGGCGGTGGCGATGAATGCGAACAGGTCATTGAGGATGTGCTGGAAGGCGCCCTCGACGTTGAGCGAGGCGCGGTTGGCGCGGCTGATCAACCAGGTGGCGGCGACATTGACGGCAATGCCGATCACCGCTGTGACCAGTACCAGCCCGCCCGCTACCTGGGGTGGGTCGAGGAACCGACGGATTGCCTCGTAGACGAACCACGCGGCGAGCAGCCACAGGGTGAGCCCGTTCGCCTGAGCGGACAAGATCTCCACCCGGCGCAAGCCGTAGGTGAAGTTGCCGCGGGCGGGCCGGGCCGCCAGGCGGGCCGCCCACAGCGCGAGCGCGATTGCGGCAGCGTCGGTGAGCATGTGCGCGGCGTCGGAGATGAGTGCCAGCGAAGACGCGGCCAGTCCGATCACGACCTCGACAGCCATGAACACCACGATCAACGCCAGCGCGGCGGACAGGTAGCGGGCATCGGATCGGCGGCCGTCGGCAACGGCAAGCGGATGGTGGTGCAAGTGACCGGCGCGCGTGCGGTGTGTCGCGGCCTTCGACTGTCGACCGTTCATCGGCGGCCACTCCCACAGCTGTCATCTCGCCAGCTGTCGCCGCCAGCCTCGGCCGCGGATGCCGTGCTCGCGGTCGGGCTGCAACAGCCCTCACCGCGCCAAGCCCGAACACCTTCGCGGACCGCGACCATGGCGATCACCAGCCCCGCCACGGGGTCGGCCCACCCCCAGCCGAGGGTGGCGTTGAGCACCAGCCCCACCAGCAGCACCGCCGACAGGTAGGTGCACAGCAGTGTCTGGGTGCCGTCGGCGACAACGGCGTTGGAGCCCAGCGACCTCCCGGTGCGTCGTTGCGCCCAGGACAGGACCGGCATCACCAGGAGCGACGCGACCGCGAGCCAGATGCCAACCGGCGACGCGTCCGGCTCTGCGCCGGCGACCAGAGCGCGGAGGGACTGCACCGACACGTACGCCGCGATCACGAAGAACGACGCCGCGAGCATCCGCAACGCCTGCTGCTCCCTCGACTCCGGCAGCCGGTGGCGGAACTGCCACAAGATGATCACTCCGCTGCTGACCTCGACCACAGAGTCCAGCCCGAATCCCACCAGCGCCACGGACCCTGCGACCAGCCCGGCGGCGATCGCCACCACCGCCTCCAGCAGGTTGTAGCTGACCGACGCGGCAGCCAGCAGCCGCGCCCGCCGGCTGAGCTGTCGCCGTCGAGCCGGGTCGCTGACGTAGGTGGTCGCGGTGACGGCGCTCACGTGTTCGCCGACTCGCCGTACACGGGACACAAGATCACTGCGTCGCCGGACACGGCCAGCAGTTCCTCCGCTGCCGCGAACAGCTTCAACACCGCCTCCGAGTGCGTCAGGGAGAACACCGACGCCCTGCCCTGCGGACGAGAGATGACCAGGCCGCAGTCGCGCAGGCAGGCAAGGTGCTTCGACACCGTCGACTGCGCCAACCGCAGATGCGCGGTCAAGTCGACCACTCGATGCTCCCCAAGCGCCAGATGCCGCAGGATCGCCAGTCGGGATGGATCACCCAGACCGCGGAACAGACACGATGCCGCCGTCAATGCCGCAGCCTCGTCAACCAGGTCGGAATCGCCAACTGACGTTTGCATCACCATCCAGCGATGATAGTCGGTGATGTGCACCGTAGTCGACGTCGCCGGTGGGGTTCCACACCGCTTCCGAGCCGATGTCCCCGACCCGGTAGACCTGGAATGCGAGCGCACCGGCGCCGACCAGCAGCAGCACCGACACGGCGATCGCCGGCACCCCGGTGAACTTCTCGGTGTCTCGGGACACCACGAAGGCAGCCACCGCCACCACGGCGTACACCAGCGTGATGATGAGCAACAGCTCGGCCCGCTCCTCATGTTCAGCGATCAGCATGCCCTCCGGTGTGGTCTCCGGGAAAGCCAGCACCTCCTCGAAACTCTCCCCGGCCTCCTTGGTGACATAGACGGTGACGGCAGCGCCCAACGACACCAGCATCAGCGGCCAGCGCGACCATGCCCGGGTGCGAGGGATTGCGAAAAGCACGCCGAGCAACCCCGCCAGCGGCACCAGCACCACCGCCGCGTGAACCAGCAGCGGGTGGAGGGGAAGTCCGTTGAACTCGTCGAACATGGCCGCTCTCCTGACTCGGACGGGGGGACGACTGCGCGCTTCGCCGCAATCTTGGCACGCGCCCGACAGCCCCAACCCGGCGCGGAGCGTTAGCCTGACGGCTATGCCTTCGGACCACACCGACGACCTCCGCCTGGCGCATATCCTCGCCGACGACGCCGACTCGCTGACGATGGACCGGTTCAAGGCACTGGACCTGCATGTCGTCAACAAGCCCGACCTCACCCCGGTCAGCGACGCCGACCACAAGGTCGAGGAGGTGCTGCGCCGAACCCTCGGGCGCGCCCGCCCGCGCGACGCCGTGCTCGGAGAGGAGTCCGGCGCCACCGGCTGGGGGCCGCGGCGCTGGGTCGTGGACCCGATCGACGGCACCAAGAACTTCGTTCGCGGAGTGCCGGTGTGGGCCACGCTCATCGGGCTGATGGTCGAGGACGAGGTGGTGGCCGGCGTCGTGTCGGCCCCCGCGCTGGGCAGGCGCTGGTGGGCGTCGAAGGGCAGCCGGGCGTGGACCGGCAAGTCGCTCTTCAACGCACAGCCATGCCGAGTCTCCGACGTCTCCGCCCTGGAAGACGCCTCGCTCTCCTACTCCTCCCTCTCCAGCTGGGACGAGCACCACCGCCAAGACGACTTCCTCGCGCTGGCGCGGCGGTGCTGGCGGACTCGCGCGTACGGCGACTTCTGGTCGCACATGCTCGTCGCCGAAGGCGGCGTCGACGTCGCGGTCGAACCCGACCTCGAGCTCTACGACATGGCCGCGCTGGTGGTCATCCTCGAGGAGGCCGGCGGCCGCTTCACCGGCCTCGACGGCAGCCCAGGACCACACAGCGGCAACGCCGTGACCACCAACGGCCGCCTGCACGAACAGGTCATGGCGTATGTCGGCGTCCTTCCCGACCAGGACCCAGGCGGTACGTCGACGCGGCCCAGCGGGAGCGTGCACGAGCTCAGCGAACGCCGCCAGCGCCTGAGTCCACTGGATCCGCCGCCGGACCCCGAGGACTGAACCGTCGGGCCAGCTCCAGCAGCGGCGGAGCCGCCAGCAGCGCCGCCAGGTCGAACCAGCCGTAGCCGCCGGCCGCTCCCGAGGGTGGGTTGCCGATCGACACGAGCCCGGTGGGGTCATGGGTCTGCCAGGTCCACGTGCCCAGCGCCGTACCCACGATCTCCAGGTAGGTCACCACGAGGAACGCCCCGATGTACAGGCCGCGCGAGGGCCCCCACAGCAAGAACCCGGCCAGGCACCCGAACCAGAAGGCGCCCAGCACGTCGGGCCGGTCCGCGAATGTGACACCGTACGCCGCGTAGCCGCCTCCGGCCGCCAGCACCAACACGGTCGCCAGCTTGTCGCGGACCCGGACGACCGCAGTCCGCCCGATCGCCAACGCGGCCAAGTAGACGAGCCCGTGGCCAGGCGGGACGTACATCGGCACGTTGTCGAATCGGTAGACGTAGACCTCCAGGAGCGGCGAGAACGTGTACTCGACGACCGACGCGAACACCACGACGACGCCAGTCTGGACCCGCACGAGCGACGACTCACGCGACAGCACGGCGACGAGCACGCACCAGGTGACGATCCCTAGACCACGCTGCACCCACAGTGCCGAGTCCGCGTCGAGCCAGAGCACGGTGGTGATCCAGCCGATGGCGACCGCCACGATCGACATGGACGGCCACGTCGTCGATGCCCTGCGCTGGGGCGGGGCTTCGAGTACGGTCGTCACGAGCAGCATCCTCGCAGGTAGACGAGGTGAGCGACTACCGTGGACCCGACGCCGGGGATAGTCTCGTCTCAGGCGAAGGACCGTGGACGATCCGCATGTGGAGGTTGTCGATGCGAATCAAGGACGTGTTGCAGGCGAAGAGCGACACGGTGGTCACGTGTGCGCCCGACATGACCGTCCGTGACCTCATCTCGCTGCTCGCCGAGCACAACATCGGGGCCGTCATCGTGAGCACCGATGACCGGCCGGTGGCGGGCATCGTGTCCGAGCGTGACGTCGTCCGGGGACTGGTGGGCGGAGTCGCGGTGCTCGACGCTTCTGTCTCAGAGATCATGACGACCGAGGTGCGGGCGGTCGCGCCGCAAGACTCGGTGCACGACCTGATGCGCTTGATGACTCTGCATCGGATCCGGCACGCGCCGGTCCTCGAGCGCGGCGTACTACGGGGGATCGTCTCGATCGGCGACGTGGTCAAGTCGCGGATCGGCGAGCTGGAGTTCGAGCGCGACCAGCTGTCGTCGTACGTCTCCAACACCCAGTGACCCCGGCTGCCCTCGAACCGAGCCGCGGCTGAGCCCGCCGCGAGCTGCGATGGCCAGGCTCTTTGCGGCGCTCCTGCCGCCACGACACGTCGAGGCGCATCTCGACGAGTTCGTGGACGCCGCACGGACCGCTCGACCGGATCTGCGTTGGGTGCCGCCGGCTCGCTGGCACGTCACCTTGGAGTTCATGGGGGACTGCGGGGTGCACGAGGCCGACCGGCAGCTGAGCCGATGGGCGCGGCGGGCGGCGCGGAGCGGCCCGATGCGGCTGCGGTTCCACGGCGCCGGCACGTTCCCTCGGGCCTGGATGGCGCGGGTGCTGTGGATCGGCCTGGCGGGCGACCTGGCCGACTGGAGAAAGCTCGCCGGCTACCAGCAAGATGCGCACCTGACCCTGGCTCGCACCAGGGAACGCGCCGACCTGACCGGCCTCGCCGACGAGCTCTCGGCGTACGACGGACCGACCTGGACGGCGACCCAGATCGCGCTCGTCGAGTCACATCTGCGCGGCGCGAACGATCGCGGGCCGCGCTATGAGCCGTTGGAGTTCTTCACCCTCGGAGAAGCGACCGGCTAGCGGCGGGAGACCGTGTATGTCGCCTCGCCGACCTGCACCCGATCGCCGTGGCGCAGCTGCCGACCGCGTCGCGTCTCGACCCGGCCGTTGACGGCGACCGATCCGGCCGCGAGCACGGCCTTCACGTCGCTGCCCTGGTCGACCGCGCCGGCGAGCTTGAGGAACTGCCCGAGCCGGATACCGTCGTCCTTGATCTGCACTTCCTCACGGCGGGCCATCCGCAGCAGGATATGTCGCCCCGGGTGCGAGGATTGCGGGCAGCCCGCCGGTGCACGTGCCGGTCACGTCGGACAAGGGAGAGGTGTCGGGATGGCCGCGAACGACTCGTCGGCTGAAGGCACAAGGAGATCCGCCCCTCAAATGATCGGTCTCGCGGTGGCGGCGATGTTCTACCTGATCGGTGTCCTCGGCTTCGTCCCCGGCGTCACGCAGAACTACGGCTCGATGGAGCTAGCCGGACACCAGTCCCGGGCCGAGCTGCTCGGCCTGTTCCAGATCTCGATCCTGCACAACATCGTGCACCTGCTGTTCGGTCTCGTCGGGTCATTGATGTCTCGGACGACGACCGGCACCATCGGCTTCTTGATCGGTGGCGGCCTGGTGTACATCCTGCTGTGGGTCTACGGGATCTTCGTCGACATGGGCGGGCCCGCGAACTTCGTCCCGCTCAACAGCGCCGACAACTGGCTCCACCTCGGGCTCTCGGTCGGCATGATCCTGCTGGGGCTGTTTGCCCGAGGCATTTCTGAGAAGGAGGTCGGAGCGGCCAGCATGCGAGCATGACCGCGTTTGAGACACGGACGCAAGCGGTGATCAGCCGAACGCGAAATACCGCAGCCACAGGTAGGGCACGGCCATGGCTCCGGACATGAGCGCGATGACGACGCCGTACCTGGTGAACTCCCAGAAGCTGATCGGGGTGCCGTTCCTCGCCGCCAGCCCGAGCACCACCACGTTGGCGCTGGCCCCGACTGCGGTCGAGTTGCCGCCGAAATCGGCGCCCAGCGCCAGCGCCCACCACAGCACCTCGCCGCTGTCACCCGGGTAGCCGTCGACGAGAACCGCCACGACCGGCGCCATGGTCGCGACGTAGGGGATGTTGTCGACCAGACCCGAGAGCACCAACGAGACGGCCAGCAGAATGACCGCGGTCAGGAACAGCTGGTCGCCGGTCGCGCTGGCGAGGGCGTCGGCGAACTTCCCGATGACGCCGGTCTCGACCAGGGCGCCCACCATCACGAAGAGGCCCATGAAGAAGACGAGGGTCTCCCACTCCACGTCGGCGATGGCGTCCTCGGTGGTCACACGCGAGACGAGCACGAGGACTCCGGCGCCGAGCAGCGCCACCACCGACGGCTCGAAGTGCAACGCGGTGTGCAGGACGAAGCCGACGAGCACGAGGAAGAGCACCGTCAGACTCTGGATCAGCAACGTCTTGTTGCGGATCGCCTCCCGTTCCGAGAGGGCCATCACCTCCGCGACCCGATCCGGGTCGGAGACGAAGGCGTCCCGAAACATGACCCGGGTCACCGCCACGTACGCGAGCAGCACCACGACCACGAACGGCGCCAGGTTGACGAGGAAGTCGTTGAACGACAGGTCGGCTCGGCTGGCGATGATGATGTTGGGCGGGTCGCCGATCAGCGTCGCCGTACCGCCGATGTTCGACGCCAGCACCTCCGCGATGAGGTACGGCGTCGCGCGCAGCCCGAGCCGGTCACAGACCAGGAACGTCACCGGGGCGATCAACAGCACCGTGGTGACGTTGTCGAGCAGCGCCGACGCCACCGCCGTTATCACCACCAGCAACGTCATCACCGCGAACGGGCGCCCGCGTGCTCGCTTGGCGGCGGCGATGGCGAGGTACTCGAAGAGCCCGGTCCGCTTGATGACGCCGACGATGATCATCATGCCGAGCAGCAGGAAGATCACGTTCCAGTCGACGCCGGCATCCTCGGAGTAGTAGGCGGCGTCGCCGTCGGTGAGGCCCAGGCCGAGCATCAGGGCGGCGCCGCCCAGCGCCGCGGCGACCCGGTGGACGCGCTCGGTCGCGATGAGCGTGTAGGCGCCGGTGAACACGACCAGCGCCGCGATCTGCGTAAACGTCACGATGCGGCTCTCATCCGAAGAGCAGGTCGAGCAGGCGGGACGCGGTGACCACTCCCAGCGGCTCCTTGCCACCACGTACGACGAGCAACGGGCTGTGCAGCCGAGCCATCACAGCGGCGCACTCGAGAATGGTCGCCCCAGGGTCGACCACGGGGAGCTCTTGTCGATGGCCGCGCTTCGGCAGCAGGTCGCCCACGGTCTTGCCCTCGAGCCGCGACGCGGCCTCGTCGGCCGCGCGTTCGTCGTACACCCTGGCGAGTGAGGGGTCCGCTTGGATGTAGGCGGGGATGAGGAAGTTGAGCACCTGAGAGCCGGGCAGCACCGTCACGGGATCGCCCGCCTCGTCGACGACGACGACTCCCGGCAGCCGCCTGGACCCGATCAGCCGGGCGGCGTCGGGCGCGGGATCGTCGACCCGCACTGTGGGGTACTCGCCGATGAGGTCCCTGGCTCGCATCCGCTCATCCTATGTGCCGTCGATCCGGCAGCATGGCCGGGTGATGAGGCACGCTTCGACCGTGAACGGCGTGGCGATGCCCGCCCTTCGGCCAGGCGAGCC
>JACCUS010000297.1 GCA_013811715.1 Nocardioidaceae bacterium | reverse complement strand
CCGGAAGGTGCAACGCGGTCCATCGCCTGGTCTGGGCAGCAGCGTGGGGATGAGTCGCCATCCGTCGGATGTCCTCACGGCGGGTGCCTGCCCTGGCCAGGAGCGAGAAGGCGACCGGGACTGTCATCTCGCGGGTGATCATCAACAGGTCGCCGGTCGCCAGCTCGTCGAGCGTCACCGGCACCGATCCCTCCACCGAGCTCTCGATGGGCACCACGGCCCCGTCCGCTTCGCCGGCGCGCACCGCGTCCAGGGCCACTGTCACCGTCGCGCAGGGCTGCAGGTCGGCCTTGGCCGCGGCCGGCAACGAACGCAGCGCCTGCTCGGTGAAGGTTCCCTCCGGTCCGAGATAGGCGAACCGGGCGGGGGGTACTCCCGGCGGTGGTGGCGGCACGCGAACAGACTAGGGGAGATAGATTCGGCGCCATGACCGACCAGCCGCCGGGCGAACCACTGGCCGATCTCGGGTTCGCCCGGCTCGACATTGAGCGGGCCGAACGCACCGGGGATCCGGAGGTCGTCTACGGGGCCGGAAAGTCCCCGGCGCAGATCGTCGACATCCTGACCGCTCTGCATGAGGCGCATCCGGAACGAGCGGTCCTGGCCACCCGGCTCGGTGACGACGCGATCGACGCGGTCGTCGCGGCACATCCGGCGGCCAGGATCGACGAGGTAGCACGCGCCGCCACCCTGGGCGAGCTTCCCGCGCCGGCAGGCATGGTCGCGGTCGTCTCCGCTGGTACGTCGGATGCCCCGGTCGCCGCGGAGGCAGCCCTGACCGCCCGGGTCTACGGGGCAGGGGTGAAGCGGGTCAGCGACGTCGGCGTCGCCGGACTGCACCGGGTGCTCGCGGCGAGAAGTGAGCTCACCAGCGCCGACTGCCTGGTCGTCGTCGCGGGCATGGAGGGCGCGCTGCCCAGTGTCGTCGGCGGGCTGAGCGGAGTCCCGCTCGTCGCGGTTCCCACCAGCGTCGGCTACGGCGCATCCTTCGGTGGGCTCGCGGCTCTGCTCGGCATGCTGAACTCCTGCGCGCCGGGCGTCACGGTGGTGAACATCGACAACGGGTTCGGCGCGGGAGTCTTCGCCGCCCGGGTCGCCCGCAACGCGAGGCGCCCGGATGAACGCGAGACGTCTCGCGCGAACGGAAACGCGGGATGATCGGTTGGGTAGATGCCGGCTCGGGCGCCAGCGGAGACATGCTCCTCGGCGCCCTCATCGGCGCCGGTGTGCCGGTCGACGTTCTCGCGTCATCCGTGCAAGCGGTCGCTCCTGAGCACATCGCGCTCTCAGCTGAAACCGTGACACGCAACGGCTTCGCCGCCACCCGCTGCCATGTCGAGACCGCCGAGAGTCGGACCTCCCGGACCTGGCGCGACATCCGCGTGCTCCTCGCGGACGCCGATCTAGACGTTGGTGCCCGTCGACGAGCGGAGACCACCTTCGATCGGCTGGCCGCAGCGGAGGCGACGGCGCACGGTATCCCTGTCGACGAGGTGCACTTCCACGAGGTGGGTGCCCTCGATGCCATCGCCGATGTCGTGGGAGTCTGCGCGGGTCTTGAGCACCTTGCCCTGGACGAGCTGGTGGTATCTCCGGTGGCTGTGGGCTCGGGCACGATCACGGGCACCCACGGCACGATGCCGGTGCCGCCTCCCGCCGTCGCAGAACTGCTGCGGGGCGCACCGTCGTACGCCGGCCCCGTCCCCTTGGAGATGTGCACCCCCACCGGTGCTGCTCTCCTGGTCAGCAACGCAACGTCGTTCGGCGCTCAGCCGCTCATGGTCGTGGCTCAGATCGGCGCGGGCGCCGGCGGCCGGGACCCCGAGGGGCAGGCGAACATCCTGCGTCTGCTCATCGGGGAGCCCGCGGGCCAGGCACCACCGGACACTGCGTCGCTGGTGATCGAGACCAACGTCGACGACCTGGACCCGCGGCTGTGGCCGACTGTGATCGCCTCGCTCCTCCACGCCGGTGCCTCCGATGCCTGGTTGACCCCGATCCTGATGAAGAAGGGCCGTCCCGCCCACACGTTGTCGGTGCTCGTCACCGCTGAGCTCGCTGGACAGGTCAGGACCGAGCTCTTCCGGCAGACCTCGACGATCGGAGTCCGCGAGACCGCGGTCGTCAAACACGCGCTGAAACGCGAGATCCGCGTTGTCTCGGTCGCCGGCCACAGGGTCCAGGTGAAGCTCGCTTTGCAGAACGACGCCGTGGTGACCGTGCAGCCGGAGTACGACGACGTGGCGGCGGTCGCCGAGGCGACGAAGCGGCCGGTCAAGGACGTGCTCGCGGACGCGGTCGCAGCCAGCCGTGCCCTCACCCGCTAGGAGCCGGCCGATCCATGGACCTGGCCGTCATCCTCATCACGTTCGGGGCGATCTTCCTTGTCGAGCTGCCGGACAAGACGTTCATCGCCGCTCTCG
>JACCUS010000360.1 GCA_013811715.1 Nocardioidaceae bacterium | reverse complement strand
GATCTCATCACCCATGGGACCCGAGAGCCTAGCAGCGCCGGCGGGCGACAGGCGAGGCGAAATTCGGCAAAGGTCATGCCGCCGCCGGTGGGTTCTGCTGCAATGGCCTTGTGAACCCAGCGAACCAACAGCTGCAGTCGTTGACCGGCGTGATCGAACGGGCCGACGGCCGGCTTCGCGCCGGATCCCATGTGGCACCCCGGGTGTGGCCGACCGGTTTCGCCTGCTCGACGTCTACCTGAGCGGCGGCCTGCGATCCGGAGAGTTGATCTTGCTCGGTGGACCGCAGGGGCTCGGCAAGACGACCTTCGCGCTCCAGATCTTGCGGCATGTCGCCGACTCCGGGCGATCGGTGGTCTACTTCTCCTTCGAGCACGACCCGCAGACGGTGCTGGAGAGGCTGATCGCCATCGAGGCGGGGGCTATCGCCGGATCGGCCGGGGTGTCACTCAACCGGGTCCGGGAGGCACTCGAGGACAGCGACGGCCTGACCGGCACGTTGGCCGAACGACTCGCCCACACGGAGGGCGGCGCTGAGGCGCTTCAGGTGCTGCAGGGGTACGGCGACCGGATGCTGCTGCACCGGTCGAGCGGCAACAGCACGAGTGTCGACGTCGTACGCGATGTGGTTCAGGAGGTGCGCACCAGCACCGGACAGCTCCCGTTCGTGGTGGTGGACTACCTGCAGAAGATGCGGGTGCCGAACGGGTCGGCGGTCGAGGATGAGCGGGTCACCACGGTCGTGGAGGGGCTGAAGGATCTGGCGCTGGAACTCAACGTGCCGGTGCTGGCCGTTGTCGCCGCCGACAAGGAAGGGCTGGTCTCGGGCAAGCGGATGCGCGTGCACAACCTGAGAGGCTCGTCGGCACTGGCCTATGAGGCCGACACCGTGCTGATCATGAACGACAAGTACGACGTGGTCGCCCGGCACCACCTGGTCTACAACGTCGGCAACGCCGAGCGATTCCATGGCTGGGCCGTGCTCACCATCGAGAAGAACCGCAGCGGGCTGGACAAGATCGACCTCGAGTTCGAGAAGCGGTTCGACCAAGGCCGGTTCGAAGTCAACGGCAAGCAGGTGGCCGAGCAGCTCGTCGACGAACGTGTGTTCGTCGAGTAGAGACTGTGACGAACGGGTATCGCCGTCCTGCCGTTGAGTCGGAGCCAGACCGAAGAGGCCCGGACAGTCGGTCGACCGTCCGGGCCTCTTCGCTGGCATCGCAGGTTCTTAGCGAGGAAAGCTCGCTAGCCCCGCCTCGACTACGGCAGCTGCAGCTGCTGACCGACGTAGATGAGGTTGGGGTCCGCGACGACGTCGTTGTTCGCCGCGTACAGTGCCCTCCATCCGCCGGCGACGCCTTCACGGCCGGCGATGAGCGACAGCGTGTCACCCGACTGGACGGTGTAGGAGCCGCCACCCGACGACGGCGCCGAAGGGGTCGCCTGGACGCGGCTGTGGGGGTGGCTGTGGTCGCGCGTGGGGTCGACGTCCGGAGTGCCGTACGCGTCGGCTTCGCTCAGTCCGAGCCCGGCCGAGCAGGCAGGCCAAGCGCCCCAACCCTGCACGTCCAGCACCCGCTCGGCGGTGGCGATCTGCTGTGCGCGGGTGGCCAGGTCAGCGCGCGACGCGTACTGGGTGCCGCCGAAGCCTTCCCAGGTCGGCTGCGAGAACTGCAGGCCACCGTAGTAGCCGTTGCCGGTGTTGATGTGCCAGTCATTGCCGGACTCGCAAGCTGCGAGCGCGTTCCAGGTGCTGTCGTCGGCCGCCGACGCGGTGCCGGTGCTGAGAAGAACCGGTGCGGCCACTGCGGCGGCGAACGTCGCGGAGGTGGCCGCGGCGCGGGTTAGGGTGCGGCGCGCCGGCTTGGCAGCGCGATGTCGTGGGGCGTTGCCCATGGTGATATCCCTCTCCGATGCCTGCGAAGTTAGCTGTCGGGTTCGGGCAGAGGGTGCCCGGTCACACGTGCTGACTTAACCCCAGGAGCACATCGCCGCTGCTTTCACAGCCGCGAGGCACCGCTTACTCGGGTTCTCCGCTCCCACCCGTCCGGATTTCTACTGATAGCGAACAGGGCCCGGACGGCTTGGGTGGGACTCGGCGCGCCGTCTCGGGCGTACAATCACCCGACGCTACGGGTGAGGGATGGCCCGCTTCAAGCGGGAGTCTGAGAGGAGACTTAGAAAAGGCTAAGAACCTCACTGGCGACCCCGCAAGGATCAGCGAGTCAGCGGGACAGCGAGTCGGCATCGACGATCGTGTAGGCGTACCCCTGCTCCGCCAAGAACCGCTGCCGGTGCTGCGCGAAGTCGGCGTCGACAGTGTCGCGGGCCACCACCGTGTAGAAGTGCGCGGTCCGAGCATCGGACTTGGGCCGCAACAGCCGCCCCAGCCGCTGCGCCTCCTCCTGCCTGGAGCCGAACGTGCCGGAGACCTGGATCGCGACCGAGGCCTCCGGCAGATCCACCGAGAAGTTCGCCACCTTGCTGACGACGAGCAACGGCACCTCGCCGGTCCGGAAGGCGGCGAACAGGCGCTCGCGTTCGGGGACCGGTGTCTCACCCTTGATCAACGGCGCGCCGAGATGTTCGGCGAGCTCGTCGAGCTGGTCGATGTACTGACCGATGACCAGGGTCGGCTCGGCCGAGTTCTGCGAGACGAGCTGTTCGACGACGGCGGCCTTGCTGGCGCAGGCGGCCGCCAGCCGGTAGCGGTCCTCCGGCTCCGCCGTCGCGTACACGAACCGTTCGCTGTCGGTCAGCGACACCCGCACCTCGACGCATTCGGCCGGGGCGATGTAGCCCTGCGACTCGATGTCCTTCCACGGAACGTCGTAGCGCTTGGGCCCGATGAGGGAGAAGACGTCGCCCTCGCGACCGTCCTCGCGGATCAAGGTGGCGGTCAGCCCGATGCGCCGCCTGGCCTGCAGGTTGGCCGTCATCCGGAAGATCGGCGCCGGCAGCAGGTGGACCTCGTCGTAGATCACCAGCCCCCAGTCGCGGGCGTCGAAGAGCTCGAGGTGGGAGTACACCCCCTTGCGGCGGGTCGTCATCACCTGGTACGTCGCGATGGTGACCGGCCGGATCTCCTTGACGGCGCCGGAGTACTCGCCGATCTCGTCGGCAGTCAGAGTCGTCCGGCGAATCAGCTCGTCCTTCCACTGCCGCGCGGCCACCGTGTTCGTCACCAAGATCAACGTGGTCGCCTGCGCCTCGGCCATTGTGGCGGCGCCGACGAGCGTCTTGCCTGCCCCACACGGTAGTACGACGACCCCGGAGCCGCCGTGCCACAGCGCCTCGGCCGCCTCCCGCTGGTAGGGACGCAGCGACCACTCGTGCTCGGCGAGCCCGATCGGGTGGGCTTCGCCGTCGACGTACCCGGCGAAGTCCTCGGCGGGCCAGCCGAGCTTGAGCAGCGCCTGCTTGAGGTTGCCGCGCTCCGAGGCGTGGACGGCCACCGAGGCGTCGTCCACCCGTGCCCCGAGCATGGGCGAGATGCGCCTGCTGCGCAGCACCTCCTCGAAGACCGCTAGGTCGCTGCTCGAGAGCACCAGGCCGTGAGAGGGGTGCTGGTCCAGCCGCAGCCGGCCGTAACGCCCCATCGTCTCGGCGATGTCGACCAGCAACGAGTGGGGGACGGGGTAGCGCGAGTACGACAACAAGGCGTCGACGACCTGCTCGGCGTCATGGCCGGCCGCCCGGGCGTTCCAGAGCCCCAGCGGGGTGAGCCGGTAGGTGTGCATGTGCTCCGGGGAGCGCTCCAGCTCGGCGAACGCGGCGATCGCGCGCCTGCAGTCCCGCGATCGAGGATGCTCGACCTCGAGCAGCAAGGTCTTGTCCGACTGAACGATCAGCGGTCCGTGGGTCACGGACGGGCCCTCCCTCTCAGGGTGAGTGTCACGGGTGTGCTGTCACGCGTGCGCCCCCGCCTTGCGGCGGGCCCGGTAGGCGGCCACGTTCGCGCGGGAGGAGCAGCGGTCGGTGCAGTAGCGGCGGGACTGGTTTGGGGAGGTGTCGACGAAGACGTTGTCACACTTGTCCGACGAGCAGACCCCCAACCGGGTCGCACCGTGGTCGACGATGATCATGGCCAGCCCCATGATGCACTCGGCGGTGATCAAGGCGGCCACCGTCGACCCGCGTTCGGCGACGTGCAGGTGCCAGGTCTGGCTGTCGTGGCCGGCGATGTGCGGCGCGACCGGGTGTTTCGTGAGCAACGCGTTGATCCCTGACACGACCGCCTCCTCGTCTCCGGCGTCGGATGCGGAGAAGATCGGCCGGAGCTCTCTGCGCAGCCGCTTGATCGGCGCCAGGTCGCGGTCCTCGACCCGGCGCAGCAGCCACTGACGCTCGGTGAGGTAAGCGGCGAGGTCGTCGGAGCTCTCGATCGGCGCATTGACCAGGCTGGCGGCCAGGTCTGCGTAGCGAATGAAGTCCACCGGGCAATGCTACGGCGAACAGCGCCGGATGAGTAATACCCAAGTTCCAGGATGTCTCTTACGCTCCGGCGCGGGTGCCAGCTCGGACGATGTGGGCCGCGGTGATGCGGTGCAGTGGAACGCTGATCGGCTCGCCGGACCGCGAGTCGCGGGCGCGCAGTCTGCCCTCGTCCACGGCCGTGACCCGGACCAGCCGCTCGCCGGAGGCGCCGGTGGTGTCGACGTACCCGAACCACACGGTCTCCCCGGTCTCGACCGCCTCTCGCAAGGTGGGCAATGGCGATCCCAACATCGTGTCCGGGACGCGACCGCCCTCCATTTCGGCGCCTGACGCAGTGCCCTGCGCCGAACCCGGGCCGACGCCCGCAGCCCGGAGCGTCGCGACGATGCTGGCCGCCTCCTGCGGGTCCAACTGGTCAGCCGTCTCTGTGCCTGGGGTGGCGGCGACGGGCCTGCCCCGCCGCGGCGACAGGTGAGATACGGTCTGCGCGGGCTCAGAGATCTGACCGGTCGGGGTCGTCGCGAGGCGGTCGAGATCGTGGATCAGGTAGCCGAGCGCCTGCGGGATCGGCGTACGCGACCGGTGCTCGACGGCCTTGGCGATCTCGGACACGCTCCAGCCGAGGCGATGGGCGCGTTGCAGTGACTCCTGCGAGAAGCGGTAGACCGTGGCCCCGCCGCGGGACTCCACGTCGGCGAGCGCGCCGAGGTCGTGCGCGGCATCGGACGTGAGCGGGCCGGGAGCGATGGCGGTGAGGTCCGCCTGCACCAAGACGTGGTCGACGCGCGCTGGCAGCCAGCTCCCCAGCAGGTCCGCGTCGATGGCCGGCGCGAAGGGGGCGACCGCGCCGAGCCCGGTGACCCCGATCCATGAGGCCTGCTCGAGCATGGTCGCCGCCGCTCGGTCGAACCCCTTCGGCCGTCGCGGCCGCTGCCATGCCAGCCAGGTGCGCATGTCTTCGGCCGAGAGCACGTAGCCGCCCGCGGGTGAGCCGAAGGCCTCGAGGCAAAGCCGCTTGAACGTGCCGGGGCCGCTAGGCGGGTGGTCCTCGAACCAGGCGTGTGTCAACAGCGCCCACTGCCGGGCCAGCTCCAACTGTTGCCACTCGTCGAAGGCCTCGGTCGGCACCAGAAGCTCGTCCGTGCCGTCGGTGGAGAGGCCGAGGAGGCCGGCGGCCTGGGCGATCTCGAGGTAGGCGGTGGCCACTGCGGACGGCACGTCGATCCGGGCTGCGATCGCGCGCGTCTCGCGTGCCCCGACTCCGCCCGAGCGCCGCTGCTTCAGCGGCTGGTGGTCGCAGTGCTCGACGAAGACGCCCATCCGACGTACGAGCTCGAAGGCAGAGCCGGCGGCCACCTTGGCCACGAGGTCCGGCGACTGACGCGCGGCCCCGTCGAAACTCGGGGGTCGCGGGTCAGGTACGTCGACGGGGGGAGACTCGCCGAGGTGCGTGAGCAGTGCCCGGACCGGACGCATGGAAGCAGAGTCGCCCCAGAACAGGCCGAGTCCGAGCAGCCGTTGCCGCGCAGCCCAGACGTCGGCCCGCTCGGTTGGCGGTGGACCCGCCGGTGACGACGAACCGGTGGCGCTCATCGTGGTGCAGTGGGCCACCGTGTCGCAGTGGGCGACCCACAGTTCGAAGGCGTTGAGCAGCTCGAGTGCCTGGGCGATCGAATGTCGGGTCGTAGCCCTGGAGGCGATCTGGCTGAAGTCGGTCGGGGCGGGAAAGGCCAGCTCGGGACGTTCCAGGAGCAGCGCGACCAAGGCGGCGTCGTCCCACTCGCGGAACATCTGCGTCAGTGTTCGCGGTGTGCCGGAGGATGAGGCGGTGTCACCGGTCGCCATGTCGCTGGAGGCTGGGTCGCTGGGGTCGCTGGAGTTGGGCATCGCCCTCCAGCCTAGTTCGTCCTCCGGTCCCACCTCGTTGACCCGCGGCATGACAGGATTGCCCCGACATTGGCCAGACACGAGAAGGGGGTCTGGGGTATGGCGCTCATCCAGGCGCGCGGACTGAGCAAGACGTTCGGCAGCAAGGCCGCGGTGAAGGGGTTGTCCTTCGACGTCGTCCCTGGGTCGGTGACGGGGTTCTTGGGCCCCAACGGCGCGGGCAAGTCCACCGCGATGCGGTTGATGCTTGGGCTCGACAACGGCGACGGTGTGACGACGTACGACGGTGTCGCCTACCGCGACCTCAAGCAGCCGCTTCGGCACATCGGGTCGGTGCTCGACGCGAAGCCGTTCCATCCCACCCGCAAGGCCGTCAACCACCTTCGCATGCTGGCGTCGTCCAACGCGATCGCCAAGTCCCGGGTCAACGACGTGATCAACCTCGTCGGCCTCGGCGACGTCGCCAACGCCAAGCCGAAGACGTTCTCCCTCGGTATGGGTCAGCGCCTCGGGCTCGCGACCGCGCTGTTGGGCGACCCCGGGACGTTGATCCTCGACGAGCCCGCCAACGGGCTGGACCCGCAGGGCGTGCACTGGCTGCGCAACATGTTGAAGACCCTTGCCGGGCAGGGTCGTTCGATCTTCGTCTCAAGTCACCTGCTGTCGGAGATGGCGCTGATGGCCGACAGCCTGGTCGTCATCGGGCGGGGCTCGTTGATCGCCAGCGGCAAGATGAGTGACTTCATCTCGACGAGCAACCGTAACGCCGTCGTGATCCGCGTCGACAACTCCGAGCTGATGACCCGCGAGCTGAGGGCTCGCCATGCCGCCGTCGTCACGGAGCCGGACGGCAAGCTGGCGATCACCGGCATGGACTCCGACGCGGTTGGCGGGCTCGCCCACGAACTCGGAGTGCGGGTCTTCGAGCTGTCGAACCGGGAGGCGACGCTGGAGGAGGCGTTCCTCGACGCGACGGGCGCCTCGGAGGAGTTCCGCGCCTCCATGGGCTTCGGCGCAGGCCAGCCGCCGGCGTTCGGTGGCCCGATGGCCGGGGCGCCGCGAGGCTACGGCGGTCAGCAGGGCTACGGCGGCCAGCAGGGGTACGGCGGCCAGCAGGGGTACGGCGGCCAGCAGGGATACGGCGGTCCGCCGCCCGGCCAGGGCGGTCAGCAGGGCTACGGCGGTCGCCCGCCTGATCGCGGCGACCGTCAGGACGGGGGCAACCGATGACCGGCGCGCTGAAGTACGAGTGGATCCGGATCACCACCATCCGCTCCAGCTACTGGATGTCCGCGATGGCGCTGTTTTTCACCGTCGCGATCAGCTTCGTCATCGCCGTCTTCGTGTCGGCCTCGGATGTGAGCGAGATGAACATCCCGCAGGTAACCACCTACGCCGTGACAGGCGGCGTGTCGGGGCCGATCATCCCGGTCATGGCCGCTCCGTTCTACGCTGTCATGGGTGCCATGGCCATCGGGCACGAGTATCGGTACGGCACCAACAAGGCGACGCTGACCGCCAACCCCGACCGGGTAGCGGTTCTGTCGGCGAAGCTGTTGGTCCTGCTCGGATGGGTGTTCGTCGTCGCGGCGGCCACCTTGCTCGTTGACCTGTTCGTGACGTGGGCCTTCCTCGACATGGCCAACTTCGAGTCCGCGATCATCCGGCCGATGGTCAACTACGTCGGATACTGCCTCGGCTTCGCCGTCGCCGGGTTCGCGTTGGCCGCGGTCTTCCGCAACCTGACCGGCGCTATCGTGGCCGTGCTCACCTACCCGCTGGTGATCGAGCCGATCATCTACGGAGTCGCCGTCATTGTCGCACAAGCGAGCAGCGCAGGCATAGGCAAGATCACGAACCTGCTCCCGGCCGCCGCCGGTCGCCGGATGTTGTTCGACCCCTACGAGATCTTCGCCGGGTTCGGCAGCGATATCGACGTGTGGGGCGTCGGGGCGGCCAGCGTGACCTTCTACATCGGCGTTGCCATCGTGCTGGTCGCCGGCTCGGCGTTCTTCATCAGGCGCGACGCCTGATCGCCGGCAGCGAGGATCGACTAGTTGATCGTCACGTAGGTGCGGCGATCTGAATTGTCATACGACACGTATCCGAACCAGCGCATGGAGTCGTCGAGGCCCGACCACTCCACGCCGAGATGGAAGGCCTGCCCGCCGCTGACCGTGACCTTCCGAGGGGCGAGCCGGAATCCTTCAGACGCGGAGCTCGGCACCACCCAGCTCGTCATGGTGGCCGCCGTGGTGCCTCCGGAGTCAGAGGCGGCGGAGTTCACGTAGACGTCGTACCAGCCTGCGGACAGGTCGGTGAGCAACAGCTCCTCATCGGCCGAGGACGTGACGGCCGCCGCCACCAGTCGGGCGCCGGAGTAGACATACAGGTCGAGGTCGTCACCGTCGTCGATCGCGTCCAGAGACAGGCGCACGACGGCGTCGTCGGTCGGCACCAGAAGCGGCCGCACCGCCGTGCTCGAGTCGGGCGTGGGTGCCTCCGCGTCGAAGCCGCCCGGCTCCAGCAGCAGCGGCACGGGGTCGGCCCCGACGAGGCCGACGGCGGTCGCGGAGAGCGTCCCGGTCACGCCGGCCTCGGCCTCGATGGCCACGTGCCCGTTGGGCCCGACCGCGTGGATGGCTGGGGGCGCGCGCAGCCACTCGGGTTGTACGACGACCGGGCTGGCGACGACGTGCCGGCCGCGCGACCCCTGCCAGCTGAGCGTGCCCGAGCCGAAGCGCTGGTACGCCGCCGAGCTTGTGGCGTTGAACGTCACCTCGAAGGATCGGGCTTCCCCCGGCTGCAAGGTGAGTCTCGACGGGGACACGGCAACCTCGATGCCACGCATCCCCGTCAGGGTGGCGGTGTAGGTCTCGGCTCGATGCGACACGTTGGTCACGGTGCGCGTCACGGCCTGGTCGCCGACGAGGCTGCCGACCGCGATGGACGCCTGATTGAGCTCAGTCGCGTCGACCGGCCGGGCCAGAGCGGTGCCGTCCACGTCGGTGAGTCCCGTCTCATCGAAGCCGGGGGCGGGAGGGCTGAGGTCACGGAGGAGGGGCCGCCAGTCGTCGTAGCCGGCGTCGTAGACGAGACCGGGGTCGAGCAGTGCCCCCGACCGCACCGCATGCGGCCGTACCTCCCCGGCCCCTTCGGCGAGGGGCTCTCGCTTGTCGAACAGGCTCGTTGCAGTCGTCATCATCGCCGACTTGACACCGGCAGGTGACCAGCTGGGGTGTTCGGCCGCCACGAGCGCCGCCAGCCCGGCGATGCGGGGGGCTGCCATCGACGTGCCGGAGTAGAGGTCCCAGAGCCGGCCCAGGTTGGAGGGAGGGGCCACCGCCGAGAGGATGCCGACACCGGGAGCGCTCAGGTCCGGCTTGAGGATGTCGCCCTCGCTGGCCAGTGAGGGTCCACGAGCCGAGAAGTCGGCGATGCGCGATGACACGCCGTCATTGTCCTGCGTCCGCGTGAGCGAAGCCGTGGCAGCTGGCCCCGCGGTGGCCAGGTAGGCCATCACGGCGTCGCCGTCGGCGTTGGTCACATGCACCGTCGGCACCGCGTGAACGTCGGCCTCGGTGTCCAACCGGGTCTGGTTGACCAGCACCATCGCCGCCCCGCCCGCTCGCGCCACCTCGCCGCTCTTGGCCAGTCTGGCCACGACCCCCCGGTCGCACACCACGATCGCCTCGTCGACCGCCTCGGCGTCCAGTGAGCCGGGCCTGCACTGTGCCGCCTCGGCATCGCTCGCCTGGACGGCGGGCACGTCCCCGGCGTAGACGACCGGCGCGGCGACGACCGGCTGGTCCGAGACCATGGTGCCGGTGTAGCTCTCACCGTTGCCCAGCGTGACCGATCCGACGTACGACGGCTGGCGGCTGGCTGCCACGGTCGTCACCCAGGGGCTGGGGTGGGCGACCGTGGAGTGCGCCGAGCCGGTGTCGCCGGCCGCGGTGGAGACGAAGACACCGGCAGCGGCGGCGTGCAGGAAGGCGCGGTCGACGACGCCGGCGAACGCGGTCGAGGATCCGCCGATGGAGTAGTTGATGACATCGACGCCGTCGTTCACCGCCTGGTCGATCGCCTTGACGGCATCGGCGGTCGAACAGCCGTCGTCGGCCGGGTTGGGCGCCGTCCAGCACACCTTGTAGACGGCGAGACGGGCGGCTGGAGCAACCCCGGACACGCGCCCGAACTCCTGGCCGCCGACGCTCACGTCCACGCCCTGGTTCCCGGCAGCGATGGCGGCAGCGTGCGAGCCGTGTCCGCTGCCGTCGCGGGGCGAGAGATACTCCGCCCCCGCGACGTTGGCGGCGCCGAAGCCCTTGACGAAGTGGCGCGCGGCGACGACCTTGGCGTTGCAGCTGTCGGTCGTCCAGCTCTCGCCCGGCTGGCAGCTGCCGCTGAAGCCCGGGAGCGTGGTGGCCAGGCTGTCGTGGTCGAGCGGGACCCCGGCGAAGGAGGGGTTCTCCGGCCAGATGCCGGAGTCGATGACCGCGACGACTATGCCCTGCCCGGCCTCGTCGGGGCCACCGACGGACTTCCACACACCGCTGGGGGCACCTTGTCGCCGAGGGTCGCGGGTCGTCGGTTGGCTGCCCAGGGTGGGGGTGCCCTGGAGGTGGGCGGTCTTGTTGCGTTCGACGGCCACCACGTCCGGCATCGAGCGCACCTGCTTGACCTGGGCGGTGCTGAGCCGCGCCGCGAACCCGTTGACCGCGGTCGTGAACGAGTACAACCGGTCCGGGTCGCCCAGGGCGGCGAGCACCCGGTCCTGCTCGGCGAGAAGGTGGGTGCGGTAGGGAGCGACCGACGGCCGGTCGGCGTCGAAGCGCTCGCCACTCTCGGGTGCGGTTGCCGCGTACCCGTCGAGTCCGCCGTCGTACGTCGCGAGCGGCTGGTCGCCGAGGACGACCAGGTAGACGCCGGGCAGCGCGGCCTGGTAGGCGGCGGTGTGCGAGGCGGCTGCGGGCATGGCGGCACCGCTCACCCCGAAGATGCACGCGGCCGCAATGCTGCACATGGCAACAGTGGCCGCGAGCGCACGTCTCACCCTGCCGCTCTCCATCCTGCCCAGCCGATCACCTAGCCGGTGACGTGCTGAGGCGCTGCATCCCGACCCCAGGCTTACGCGCCCACCGGGCGGCGCGTCAAGGGATCTCCTGACCGGCACGGCCCAGGTGGCGAGTCAGGCGGACTAGAGTCTAGTTCGTGCGCGAGGATCTTGTGGTCGAACCCGGCTTGGGGGTGCCTTCTGTGGTCGAACCTGATCAGGACCTGCCGTTGCCGGACAAGCCCCTCCTGGCCGAGCGCGTGTCGGCACTCGAGGCACGGCTGCGCGAGATCGGCAGCGTCGTGGTCGCCTTCAGCGGTGGCGCCGACTCGGCGTTCCTGCTGGCCGCCGCGGCGC
>JACCUS010000347.1 GCA_013811715.1 Nocardioidaceae bacterium | reverse complement strand
GGACATGGGGCCTCGACCACGAACCCGACGCCGGCATCTGGGGCGGACTCAGCGGCCATCAGCGTCGACGCATCCGAGCCGAACGCAAGCGAGGCGCAGCGTGACGCTCAGGGCGTGCAGCGTTCCCGATTGCGGTGCGCTCACCGACCACGGCAAGTGCCGACGCTGCCGAGCCATCGACCGCCGGCAACGAGCAGCACGAGACCCAAGCCTCGCCATCTACTCAACCACAACGTGGCGCCGTATCCGAGCACGACAACTCCGACAGCACCCGCTATGCCAGTGCGGACGACCGGCCACCGTCGCCGACCACGCCATCAGTCGGAAGCAGCTCATCGAGCGTGGCGTCACCGACCCCGACGACCTGCGCTGGCTCCAGTCGCTCTGCGCCCCGTGCCACTCCCGCAAGACCGCCACCGTCGACGGCGGATTCGGACGACCGGCGACGGACCGATGACGGCAACCCCGGTGGGGAGGGGGCACCCGTCCGCCCGCCCGTCTGAGGCGTTCGGTAGGTGGCTCGTTGTCACAGAGTGCCGAAATTGCCCCGAAGAGCCGTCGTGGGCGTTCCTGAGCCGCCTGAGGGGCTGTGTGTCGGCGGTCGGCAGCTGTGGGCAGGTGTGGTTGCTCGCCACGAGTTGAACGGTGGCGAGTTGGCGCTCCTCGTCGAGGCGTGCCGGGTGAAGGATCGTCTCGACCGGCTGGATCGTGTGCCGTGGCGTCCGTCGTCAATCGGCGTTCCCATGCTGGTCGTCGTCGACGCCGCCCGTGAGGCGCGTCAGCAGGCGATGTTGATGAAGCAGCTCCTCGCGGCGCTGCGTCTGCCGGATGAGCGGACGGGTCGCCGTCCGCAGCGTCGAGGAGGAGCTCGCGGTGCGTACGCGCCGGCCGGCACCCCTCGTCGTACCCCGCCGAAGGGCAGTCGGCGGCCATCGTGAAGCGACTCCCGTCCCGATCCGCAATCCCCGAATACCAACCACAGAAGGAGCTACTGAAAATGTCCACAGCACAGTTATCAATGGTGAGGTCGCTGATCGACTCGAGCGGTCCCGGCGGTTACGAGCTACCGAAGGAACTTGCCGCCGCCTGGAGCACCTACACGGCGTTGACGGCGGTGACACTCGAGCCGCCGGCGCCCGTCTTCTTGGAGACGTTGGCCGAGGAGCTGGTCGCCCGGGTCGCCGCCGACAAGCCTGCCGACGTGAGGAAGCCGGCGGGCGTGTTGCAGGATGCTGCCGCCGCGCAGGAGCTCCACCGTCAGCAGGCGTTGATCCTCGCCAAGGCGGCCGAGCTCGCTGTCGATCGGGCGGTCGGCGTGGCGATCGGAGCCGCCGACGAGATCATCGAGCATTGCCTCGCCCCGGCGCTCGCCGACGTGTTCGACCAGGCGCGTGGCTGCGCCGAGCTGCTCGCCGGGCACGGCCTCGAGCCGGCGCTGCTGCTCGATGCCCAGGTGCCGCAGGAGGTGCGTGACGCCTATCAGAGGCTCGGCGCGTTGGCCGACCGGAGGTCGATCATCTGGAGTGCTTACGACCGGATCAATCGGCTCGCCGGACGTGAACCGGAACATGATGTCAACGGCGAGTTTCTGCATTTCGAGATGCCGGCGAAGTTGCCTGGATGGTCGGGCACCGGGCTGTGGCGGGGATTGGACCGGCTCGCCCCCGAGGCCCCGGCTGGGCGGATGTTGTGGTTCGTGTCGCCAGAGGTTGCGGCTGCTCGGCCGTGGATGGCGACGTTCGAGCAGCGCGACGAGGCTTGGTTGAGGGTCCACGGTGAAGCGCGCGAGCAGCAACGCGCCGCCGCGGCCCTCGCCCAACACGTCGCCGGCAGAGCGCCGGTGATCATGTTGTGACAGGTTCGGCGGGGTCAGCGCTGGCGTCGACAGGGCCCGGCTGCGACCCGCCGCGGCCGTGGCGCTGCATGCCCACACGCAAGTGTGAGCGCCACGGCCGACATCGCGGTTCGCTGACGACGACTCGTCCGCCAGGTGGGCCGGGCCGGGGTCGCCGTCATCGCGTTCACCACCCCTCGAGCTCGAGCGCGGTGAGCATGACCTCTCGCCCGAACTTGACCTCACCGCGACTCCAATGGCAAGGTCCGGCTCGAACGTGATCCACTCGGCTGAGCGCCCCGACAGTGAGGAA
>JACCUS010000292.1 GCA_013811715.1 Nocardioidaceae bacterium | reverse complement strand
CGGGCGATCCGGCCGTTGCCGTCGTCGAACGGATGCACCTCGGTCAGCAGGAGCATCACTGCGAGCGCACGCTGGAACGGGTCGGTGAGGCCGTTGAGAAGGTCGAACCCGTGGCGACGTGTCCCTTCAACCGCCTGCGGGGAGACGAACTCGTAGCCCCCGGCGAAGTTCGACCTCGTCTTGAACAGGCCGGGGTTCTTGTCGGGGCGCGCAGCCATGAGCGTTGCATGGTGGCTGCGCAAGAGCTCGACGAGCTCCTCCCCGGTATGCGGTACGGCGGTGGCCAGCTGCGGGTCGGAGACGAGCTTGTAGGTGGCCGAGATGTCGTGGGCGTCTTGGGGGCGGTCGTAGAACTCGACGCCCTCCACGGCGATCTGGCGGGCCTCCTCGACTCCGAACTCAGTGCCTTCGATGAAGTTGGAGAAGTATGCCTCGAAGAACGGCTCCCACTCCCAACGCTTCGGGTCGCCGAAGGCTGGACGTGGCGCCGGGGGAGTGCTCCGCAAGGTCTCGACCAGACCGCCGACAAGGTCCAGCCGCTGCTGGTCGTAGGGCTGGCCTTCCAGTCGTGCGGCATATCTCCCGGACACGGGTACGTCGTCCATCGCGGTGCCGACGAGCGCGGCGAGCCGCTGCCGCACCTTCTCGACGGACCTCTCTGAGAACGATCCCCGAAGTACTTCGAGCCCCTGGAGCATCTGGGTGATCTTTCCGGCTCCGCCGCTGCGAGCTTGCTCCTCGATCGTGTCCTCCACCGCTCCCAGACCAGCCAGCCGGGGAGGGTTGCCGGGGCGCCCGCGAGCGGGGATGTTTTCAACGAGCTGCCGGACAGGGCCGGAAACGAACAGTCCGTTCGGCATCGGCATGTCGCCCGGCAGCGGGGCAGGACCTACGCGCGGAACGACAGTCGTCCCCGGCAGTCGCAGCTCCGTGGCACGGGGTGGCTCTGGATGGCAGATGAAGAGGTAGCCGTCGACGGGCTGGCCGCCGGCAAGTGCGGACCGGTCGCAGATCACCGCAGCGGGCCACACGTGCGCGACGATGGCGAACAGATGGTGGCGGGCAACTGCCTCGGGGCGCAGTGTGGCCCCCACCGCGTAGATGCCAGGAGCGAGCTGCACCGCCCGTCCGGCCCGGGCTTGGCGGGACAGCCGAGCCCGGTCGGTGCTCGTCCGTGCGATCGCCAGATCTCCGGCGGGGTGCACCCCTGGTGACGCAGCGTTCACGACTGAAACAGTGCTTCCGAGCCGTCTGAGTGCAGCGATCTGCCGTGAAAATCACCTGTCATGCAGCGATCATACCCCTAAATCCCACTCTGACGCAGCGATCTGGGTCGAAAAAGCGCCTCGGCGCAGCAGTCGGGCCCGCAATCGCCGCGGCGTCCCGGCGGCCCCAGCATCGTCAGACCCCAGGGACCTTCTGATTGAGGGAGTAAAACAGTGTCCGAGGTCGCCGGGAACAGTGGGGACATCTGTTCCCCGTATGTTCCCCGTGTCAGATGCGTTTCCGAAAAACCGCGTCTGACCTGCAGAAACGTGGTGGGCGATACTGGGTTCGAACCAGTGACCTCTTCCGTGTCAGGGAAGCGCGCTACCGCTGCGCTAATCGCCCTCGGGTGTTGCTGGATCGAGGTGGAGAAGGGATTTGAACCCTCGTAGACGGATTTGCAGTCCGTTGCCTCGCCTCTCGGCCACTCCACCGTTGGATGGGTAAGCCTGCGACCCTCTCCGAGCGGACGACGGGATTCGAACCCGCGACCCTCACCTTGGCAAGGTGATGCTCTACCAACTGAGCCACGTCCGCCTGCGCCCCACGCAAGAGCGTGGTCGTGCGAGGGGAAAGATTAGCCGATCTCGCCGACCGGACAAACTCCAGGGGTGAGCCGGGTGCCCTAGGGTGGTCACCATGCGCGCGTGGTGCAATGGCTCCCTCATCGACCCTGCTGGCCCCGCCCTCTCGGTGCTCGACCACGGCGTGACGGTCGGTGACGGCGTCTTCGAGGCGGTGAAGATCGTCGACGACGAACCCTTCGCCATGACCCGTCACCTACGCCGGCTGGTCCGCTCGGCCCGCGGCCTCGGACTGCCCGAACCCGACCTCGAACTGGTCCGAGATGGCGTCAAGCAGACGATGAGCGACCAGGACCTCGCGTTCGGCCGGATCCGGATCACCTACACGGCCGGCATCTCCCCGCTCGGCTCCAACCGGAATACCACCGACCCGACGCTTGCCGTCGTCGCCGCGCCTGCACCGCCCGCGCAGAAGACGACGAAGGCCGCCACGGTCCCGTGGCCGCGCAACGAGCGGGGCGCCGTCGCCGGTCTCAAGACCACCTCCTACGCAGAGAACGTGGTCGCGTTGGCGTTCGCCGCAGACCGAGACGCCAGCGAGGCGATCTTCGCCAACACCATCGGAAACCTGTGTGAGGGCACGGGATCCAACGTGTTCTGTGTCTTCGGCGGCACGGTCGTGACACCGCCGCTGACCGCCGGCTGCCTGGCCGGGGTGACCCGCGAGCTCGTGATCGAGTGGTACGACGTCCACGAACGTGACATCACCATGATCGAGCTTCTCGACGCCGAGGAGGTCTTCTTGACCTCCACAACACGCGACGTGCAGGGCCTCACCGACCTCGACGGCCGG
>JACCUS010000288.1 GCA_013811715.1 Nocardioidaceae bacterium | reverse complement strand
CGAGGCGGCCGCGCTCGGTGAGACCCGTCCCGCCGACCGGCCTTCTGCGCTGGCGGTCGCCAACGGCGGCGGCGCGGTGCTTGTCGACGTGCTGGCCGAGACCGAGCTGGCCGAACCGCTCATCATCAGGCTCAGCGGAGCGTCAGCAGCCGACCTGGTGTGGGGTCACGTCGTCGTCCGCATCGGCATGCACGCCAAGGCGCAGGTCGTCTTCGAGCACACCGGAAGCACCCGCTACAGCGCGTTCACCTCGGTGCTGGTCGGCGACAACGCTCAGCTCGACCTGGTGTCGCTGCAGCTGTGGGACGACGACGCGGTCCACCTCGGGCAGGTCGGCGTCCGTGTCGGCCGCGACGCCCGGGTGCGGAGCTTCCAGGCGAGCCTCGGCGGCGACCTCGTACGCGTGGTCGAGAACGTCGAGTACGACGGGCCAGGTGGCGAGGTGGAGATGTACGGCCTGTACTTCGTCGACGCCGGTCAGCATATCGAGCACCGCCTGTTCATCGACCACAACCAGCCACACACCAAGAGCAACTGCGTGTACAAGGGAGGGCTCCAGGGCCAGGGTGCCCACTCGGTGTGGGTCGGCGACGTGCTGATCCGCAAGGCGGCGGAGGGCATCGAGACGTTCGAGACGAACCGTAACCTCGTGCTCACCGACGGCTGCCGGGCCGACTCCGTACCGAACCTCGAGATCGAGACCGGCGAGATCGTGGGCGCCGGTCATGCGTCGGCCACCGGCCGCTTCGACGACGAGCAGCTGTTCTATCTGCAGTCGCGTGGCGTGAGCGAGGACGAGGCGAGACGGCTCGTCGTACACGGGTTCTTCGTCGACATCATCAAGAAGCTCGGTATTGCCGAGGTCGAGGAGCGGCTGCTGGCCGCGGTCGAGGCCGAGCTGGCCCAGACGGTCGGCGCGCCGGCCACGGCGGTCGGCGCATGAGTTCCTTCCGGCGGGCCTGTGCGCTCGACGACGTGCCGGTCGGCGGCGTTCTCGCCGTGGACGTCGAGGGTTTCGACATCGCGATCGTGCGCACCGATGACGAGGTCTTCGCGATCCAAGACGAGTGCTCGCACGCCGCCATCGCGCTGAGCGAAGGCGACGTGGATACCGCCGGTTGCGAGATCGAGTGCTGGCTGCACGGGTCGCGGTTCGATCTGCGCAGCGGCAAGCCCACCGGTCTACCCGCCTACGAGCCGGTGCCCGTCTACCCGTGCAAGATCGAAGCCGACTCGGTTGTCGTCGATATCGACAACCCGCTCAACACCGATACGGAGAACTGATCGAATGGCCACCCTGGAAGTCAAGAACCTGCACGTCGCGGTCCAGACCGAGGACGGCCAGAAGCCGATCCTGCGGGGCGTCGACCTCACTGTGCGGTCCGGAGAGACTCACGCGATCATGGGCCCCAACGGTTCGGGCAAGTCGACGCTCGCCTACTCGATCGCAGGTCACCCCAAGTACACGATCACCGATGGCACGGTCACGCTCAACGGCGCCGACGTGCTCGGTATGACGGTTGACGCGCGAGCCCGCGCCGGCATGTTCTTGGCGATGCAGTATCCGGTCGAGGTGCCGGGCGTCTCGGTGGCGAACTTCCTTCGTACGGCGAAGACAGCCCTCGACGGAGAGGCGCCGAAGCTACGCACCTGGGCCAGGGAGGTCACCGACGCGATGAGCAAGGTGGCGATGGATCCCGAGTTTGCACAGCGCAACGTCAACGAGGGGTTCTCCGGCGGAGAGAAGAAGCGCCATGAGATCGTGCAACTGGAGCTGCTCAACCCCAAGTTCGCCATCCTCGACGAGACCGACTCGGGGCTCGACATCGACGCGCTCAAGATCGTGGCTCAAGGCGTCAACCGGTTCGCTGGCCAAGGTGACCGCGGGGTCTTGCTGATCACTCACTACACCCGGATCCTGCGCTACATCCAGCCGGACTTCGTGCATGTCTTCGTCGGCGGCCGGATCGCTGAGGAGGGCGGCGCCGAGCTCGCCGAGCAGCTCGAAGCAGAAGGTTATGACAAGTACAGTAAAGCCGCCGTCTGAGAGAAGGGAGCTGTCTGCATGACCGTCACGTCGTCAGACCTGACTGGGCTACTCGACACAGGCCAGGTCCGTGCTGACTTCCCGATCCTGTCGCGTCGCCTCGACGGCGACCGGCCGCTGGTCTATCTCGACAGCGCCAACACGTCCCAGAAGCCGCGTCAGGTGCTGGATGTGCTCGCTGACCACTACGCGCACCACAACGCCAACGTCGGAAGGGCAGTCCACCAACTCGGTGACGCCGCAACGGTCGCGTATGAGCGGGCGCGCATTCAGGTCGCTGAGTTCGTCAACGCGCCGTCGCCGGATGAGGTCGTCTTCACGAAGAACGCGACCGAGGGGCTGAACCTGGTCGCGAACGTGCTGGCCTGGGCGCGGGGCGACCTGGCGGTCGGTGCGGGCGACGAGATCGTGATCACCGAGATGGAGCACCACTCCAACATCGTCCCGTGGCAGCTGTTGGCCGAGCGCAGCGG
>JACCUS010000286.1 GCA_013811715.1 Nocardioidaceae bacterium | reverse complement strand
GTCGCTCCCAGGCCCTGGAAGGTGACCAGCTGACCGCCGACCCCCGCCTTGCGGCGCAGGACTCCGAATTCCAGACCCTCTCGCGCGATGGTGGCCCCCATCTCGGCTGCCTGGCGCATCAGCACCTCGGCGGCCTCGACCGGCTGCTGCGCGAGGACGGCGAAGCAGCCCGGCTTGATGATGCCGGCCTTCTCCACCGCGATGTCGCCCGGCGCGTCCCCGAGGTAGCTCTCATGGTCGACACCGATGGGGGTTACGACGGCGACCGAGGCGTCGGCGACGTTGGTCGCGTCCCAACTGCCGCCCATTCCCACCTCGACGATTGCCGCGTCGACCGGCGCGTCGGCGAAGACGGCGAAGGCCATCGCGGTGATGTGTTCGAAGAACGAGACGGGGTGGCCACCGGACTTGTCGATGATCTCGGCATAGGGCGCCACCTCTCGGTATACCTCGACGAAGCGCTCCTCGGTGAGCCGGTCGCCGTCGACGCTGATCCGCTCGGCCATCGACTCCACGTGCGGGCTGGTGAACCGTCCGGTCCGCAGGCCCAGGCCACTCAGAAGCGTGTCGACCATCCGCGCCGTGGAGGTCTTGCCGTTGGTGCCGGTCAGGTGCACGACCGGGTACGCGTGCTGCGGTTCGCCGAGCAGGTCGCACAGGGCGGCGATCCGGTCCAGTGTGGGGTCGAGCTTGGTTTCGGGCCAGCGGGCCAGCAGGTGGCGCTCGACATTGCGGTACGCCGACGGACCGGGCGCGTCAGGGGAGTCGGACATCGCCCGAAGTCTAGTGCGACCGCCCATGCATCAAGACGCGACGCCGAGCATCCCCCAGCGAGCCGAGCGTCGGACTCTTTGATCCGGCGTTGGCTTTCGTCAAGCCTCCCGACACAACTCACCCCGGCTGATCCTCCGACGAGATAGGTTGCTCTTGCCGCACCCGTTCGTAGCCCTCCAACGCGTCACGCAGAACAGGCCCCTCATGAACCCTCGAAGCCTCAGCCCCGCCCCGCGCATCGGCGCGCTGTTCTGCGCGCTTGCCGTCGCCATACCTCTCGGAGGATCCGCTCCCGATCTTTCGCCGCCGGTAGAGGAAGCGGCGACGGCCAGCCATCCGTTCTGCCCCGGATCCGGACCCATCAGTGCCGCATCGTTGGCCTCCGGGGTGTCGACGTCCGGTTGCCCGTTGGCCGGTCGCGTCGTCGTCTCCGGTGACGTCTCGGTCGCCATTCCGCCCGCCGGCGGCGGAGTCGCTGCGAACGGCGTGGGGACGCCGTCCTCGCCCGGCACCAGCCTTCGGGTGACGAATGTCGGTGGTGTTGTGACGGCGGTATCGGAGTCGTCGACCTCCGCAGGCGATGCCAGCCAACCGAGCCCCGCCCTGGCGGCCCAACTGGCGGGCTCCCCGCCCCCCTGCCAAGACGGCGCCTTCAGGCAGCGAGGGCACGACTGGAGCGTTCGGTTGAAGTGGGGCTACCACAAGGCTTCGACGCCGCGCCGGATGAAAGCGTCCGGAGCCCGTCAGGCAGATCCAGCGCGGCCTCGCCAACGTTCGTGATGGGCGGGACAACTGCGGCCTACAGCGCCGGCCCGATGCTTCGAGCCGCTACCTGGGCGGGACGTCGGTGAAGCCGAACATCTTCGTGCGGGACAGGCGGATCTACTGCGGAAGGCCCAACAGCCGTAACACCGTTGGCTGGGGGCAGCTGCCGGGCAATCTCCTCGGCTGGACCTGTTATTGGTGGAACGCGCGGCAGCACATGGTCGAGGCCGACATGCGGCTGGACCCGGGCACGCGCACCGTGCTGCGTTATCCTCCGAACTGTCGTAACAAGTTCGACCTCCAGTCGCTCGCCACGCATGAGTGGGGCCACGCCTATGGTCTGCTGCACCCGCCTCGAGGCCATGCCAGATTGACGATGGCGCGTCTGCTGCCACCCTGCTCCAAGGCTCCTCGCACCCTCGGGCTAGGTGACTGGCGCGGCATGCGCAAGCTGTACGGACTGCGCTGACGAGTCCACACCTCAGAGCGAGCCGGTGATCTTGATCGGCCGTCAGGGATCGGGGCCCGCAGCGAGGGCCAGCGCGGCCAGCAGTAGTGCTGCGGCCGTCTCGACGCCGTCGCCGTCGAGGTGGTGGGCGAACCCGTGAGATGAGGTCGAGCCCCGGCTGCGGGAAGCGTGCGTGCGCGCCCACCAGGTCGGTCTTCGGCCGGCCCGACCGACCGTAAGGGTTGAGCTCGAACACTTCGAGGGTGCACGGTGCGTGCACAACTACGGGCACGGCGGCCGCGGAGTCACCCTGTCCTGGGGCTGTGCCCGCGAAGCCGCCGCCCTGCTCACCGGCGAGGGGCCGCTTTGAGTGTCCGGCGACTCGGCCTGAGGTCTCGCCGTACGCCCGGAGGAGTAGGGCAGGGTGCGCCGGCGGGACGATGACACACGGGCTCGACCTCGCCTACCGTGCTCGGGTGGACAACTCAGCGCCTTCGGCACCGCAACCCTGGCGGCCGTCGGCGGTGGCCGGGCCGCTGGCCTTGGCGGTTTTCCAGGTCGCCGGCACGTTCGGCGCCTCGGAGGGCCAGCCCGATCGGCGGGCCGTGGACGCCTTCGCCCTGCTGCTGGTGGTGGCGGGGCCGGTGTCTCTACTCTGGCTCCGCCGGCACCCGGTGGCGGTGCTCTGGTTCGTGAACGCGGTGACGCTGACCTATCTGCTGCGCGGCTACGCCTACGGCCCGGTCATGATCAGCGCCGTGATAGCCGCGTTCGCCTGTGTGGTCCTGGGCCATCGCGCGTCTGCCTGGGGGGCGGTTGCCGTCCTGTTCACGGGGCACTTCGGACTCCGTGGCTTCTTCCGGGACGAGCCCTGGTCGTGGGGGCAGGTGCTGGCCGTCGCCGCCTGGGCACTGCTCGTGCTCATCCTCGCGGAGTTCGCCCGGGTACGGCGGGAACGCTCGATCGCTGCGCGAGCCGCCAGGTCTGAGACACTCAAACGGCAGGCGAACGAAGAGCGGCTACGCATCGCGCGGGAGCTGCACGATACCGTCGCCCACCATATGTCGCTGATCAACATGCAGGCGGGAGTCGCGCTTCACCTCATCGACCGGCAGCCCGAGCAGGCACAGGCCGCGCTTACCGCCATCCGCGACGCCAGCAAGGAGGGTCTGACCGAGTTGCGGGCCTTGGTCGATGTGCTGCGTGACGAGGAACAGCGCGCACCCCGCTCGCCGACAGCGATGCTCGGCTCTCTCGACGACCTCGTCGAGCGCAGCAACGCCGCTGGACTCGTCGTCACGAAACGCGTCGAGGGCGACCAGCGCACGTTGCCGACCGCAGTCGAGCTGGCGGCATTCCGCATCGTGCAGGAGTCGATCACCAACGTCATCCGCCACGCCGACGCCGACGCGGCGCAGATCGAGCTGGGCTACGGTGAGACCGAGCTGGACGTGCGAATCGACGACAACGGACGGGGTGGTGTCGTGGACGCCGAGACCGGCGGCAGCGGGATCCGGGGGATGCGCGAGCGAGCATCCGCGCTCCACGGCTCGCTCACGGTGGGCGCTTCGCCGCTGGGAGGTCTCCAGATCCGAGCCCGGCTCCCGTTGACGGAGGACCGATGATCCGGGTCGTGCTGGCCGACGACCAGGCGCTCATCCGCGGCGGGCTGCGCGCCCTGATCGACGCCGAGGACGACATCGAGATCGTGGGCGAGGCCGCGAACGGGCGCGAGGCGGTTACCGTGGTTCGGCGGCACCGGCCCGACGTCGTACTCATGGACATCCGGATGCCCGACCTCGACGGGCTGGAGGCCACCCGCAGCATCACGGCCGACGACGACCTCGAGGCCACCCGGGTCATCATCTTGACCACCTTCGACCTCGACGAGTACGTGTTCGAAGCCATCCGGATTGGGGCCAGTGGCTTCCTGGTGAAGGACACCCCTCCCACCGATCTGCTCGCTGGGCTGCGCGCCGTGGCCAGCGGCGACGCGCTGCTCTCGCCGGGGGTGACGCGGCGGCTGATCGCGGAGTTCGCCAGCAGGAGCCGCGCCGCCGCCAAGCCCGCCCTGCTCGAGCCCCTGACGCAGCGCGAGCGCGAGATCGTCGGGCTCGTCGGCGAGGGCCTGTCCAACGACGAGATCGCCGAGCGCCTGGTGGTCAGCCCGGCGACCGCGAAGACCCACGTGAGCCGGGCGATGGTCAAGCTCCACGCGCGCGACCGCGCCCAGCTGGTCGTGATGGCGTACGAGACCGGCCTGGTCCGCCCTGGGTGGTCCGCCTGAGGTCCCTACTCCCTGTGGAGTAGTCACCTGCGACCGGGTGCGCCTGGGGCGGCAGCTCAGGTCACTCCCCTGAGACGACGATTTACGGAGCCGTGAGCGCGAGGATCGAAACGTAATCGAGATCCCTTTCTCACAAGGAGAAACGCCATGTCTGTATCAGAACTCATCATCAGCACAACCCCGGACGGGTGGGATGGGCCCGGCTGGTGGCCGGTCTTCCCGCTGCTCTGGCTGTTGCTCGTCGCTGGTGCCATCACCACGTTCGTGCTCGTGGGACGCCGCAACCGTGCCCACGCCGGCGGGAGGGCCGGAGAGGCTCGGCTCGCCGAGCGATTCGCCTCCGGTGAGATCACCGAGGACGAGTACCGGCACCGGCTGAGCATCTTGAAGGAGCGGCCATGAACGCGGTCGTCGAAGCCCAGGGGCTCACCAAACGGTACGGCGACCACGCCGCCGTCGACTCGATCAGCCTGACCGTCCGTCGGGGTGAGGTCTACGGCTTCCTCGGTCCGAACGGGGCGGGCAAGACGACCACGCTGCGCATGTTGCTCGGTCTGATCACTCCGTCCGCCGGGCGCGCGAGCGTGCTCGGCGAGCGACCGGGTTCCGCCGCCGCCCTCGGCAGAACGGGGTCGCTGATCGAGGGGCCGACCTTCTACCCCTACCTGTCCGGACGCGACAACCTGCGGGTGCTGGCGACGTACGCCAAGGTGCGGGACAGCCGGATCGACGAGGTCTTGGAGCTGGTGGCGCTCAGCGCGCGCGGCCCGGACAAGTTCACGACGTACTCGCTCGGCATGAAGCAGCGTCTCGGCGTTGCGGCGGCCCTGCTGAAGGACCCCGAGCTGGTGATCCTCGACGAGCCGACCAACGGCCTGGACCCGGCCGGCATGCGAGACATGCGGCGCCTCGTCAGGGAGTTGGCCACCGGCGGGCGCACCGTTGTGCTGTCGAGCCACCTGATGAGCGAGGTGCAGCAGATCTGCGACCGGGTCGGCGTCATCGACCACGGCCGGATGCTCACCGAGAGCACCGTGCAGGACCTCCGCGGAGGAGGCGAGCTGATCGTGGCCGCCACCCCCTCAGACACCGCTCGGGACCGGCTGACTGGCATGCCGGAGGTCGAGCAGGTGCGCATGGACGAGGGTGTGCTGCGGGTCCGCGTCGACGAGCGCCACACGGCCGACATCACCCGCGCCCTGGTGACGGCCGGGGTGGCTGTCACCGAGGTGCGCCGAGACACCCGGCAGCTCGAGGACGTGTTCTTCGAGATGACCGGCCAGAGCACCGACACAGCAAAGGAGCTGGACCATGTTTGAGATCGTGCGCGTCACCCGCGCGGAGCTGTTCAAGCTCGTACGGCGACCGGCAGTGTGGGTGCTGCTCGCCACAGCAGTGCTCCTGAGCCAGGTCTTCGGCTACCTGATCCCCTACCTGGGGTACCGCGGTGGCGGCAGCGACATGCTCGACGGCAGCAGCCCGGAGCAGATCCTCGCCTCCACCTTGCCGGCACAGCTCGTGGCCAACACCATCGGCGGGTTTCCGGTGTTCGCCGGCGCCCTGGCGCTTGTGCTAGGGGCGCTGATGTTCGGCGGTGAGTACGGCTGGGGCACGATCAAGACGCTCTTCACCCAACGACCCGGACGGGTGTCTGTGCTCGCTGGCCAGTTCGCCGCCCTCGTGGTCGCTTTGACAGTCGCTGTTGCGATCATGTTCGGCTTCGGCGCGATCACCTCCACCGCCATCGCCGTGGGTGAGAACGAGTCCATGGCGTGGCCGAGCGTCCTCGACCTGCTCCAAGGCTTCGCCGCGGGCTGGCTGATCCTGCTGATGTGGGCCTGTCTCGGTGTGGTTCTCGGTGTCGTCCTGCGCGGTGTCGCGTTGCCGATCGGCCTCGGAGTCGTGTGGGTGCTCGGCATCGAGAACCTCGTCTCGGCGATGGCCGGCTCCATGCTGTCGGCGTTGGAGCCGCTGCGCGACGTACTGCCTGGGGTCAACGCCGGGTCGCTCGTGTCGGCGGTGATACCACCGGGCATGGTCGAGGCTCCGCCAGGGGTCTCGACCAGCGTCGACGGTGGCCGCGCGCTGATCACGCTGACGTCGTACGTGCTCGTGTGCGTCGCTGTCGCCATCTGGTCGAGTCGTCGGCGAGACATCGCTTGACCCGCTGGCAACGCATCAGGTTCCGACGTTGAGGCGGCTCCGACCCCCTCAGCGTCGCAACCTGTTCGCGACTGCGGCTAGGGCTGCCTTGAATTGCGGGAAAGTGGTCGCGGTTGGAGTCGAAATGAAGCAAGTTTCCCGCAATCGCGGGATAGGCCGTCCACCGAACTGATTCGCGGCGGACAACGCGCCGCCGTAGGATTTCCGACTATGACCGAGACGATCCCACGCCACCCGCCCGACGCGTCGACCGCCGCCTCGCGCGCCGTCGTCGTACCGGAGAAGCCGGCGCTGGAGGGCCTCGAGGACAAGTGGAGCCAGTCCTGGGAGGACGACCAGGTCTACGCGTTCGACCGCAGCAAGT